>JALSPS010000111.1 GCA_026985835.1 Candidatus Kaiserbacteria bacterium | reverse complement strand
CATCTCAGGATCTGAATTGAGTATTTCTTCAGATTCTTGTTCTTTTTGTAAAATTTCTTTGTATTGAGTAACCAAATACGAAAAACGAGAATCATTTGCAAAATCCTCTATATTAAAAGATTCTTCATTCATAAATTAAATATAAAGAGGGTGTGTTAGTTTTTATTCGCAGCTTGCTGACGCGCCCTAAACTTCTCAACACGACCTGCCGTGTCTATGGTTCTCTTTTCTCCGGTATAAACCGGATGAGAAGCACTTGAGATTTCAACTGTATAAAGCGGATATTCCTTCCCTTCAAACTCTCCCTTTTCATCTGTCTCAACAGTAGACCAAAGTAAAAACTTCTCGCCTGAGGCGTTATCCACAAAAATAACTTCTCTATAATTTTCCGGATGAATGTCTTTTTTCATACCAAGCATTATACAAAAAAATAATCAATAAGCAAGAAAAATCTTTTATACTTTAATCTTTCGTAGCGCTCGGCAGCGCTATGCACCGCCGAGCGCCTAGTAAAATAAGCAAAATGCTTTCAAAGATTTTAAGTTAATTTTTCTTCTAGAATTGTTTGCAAAATTTTATTATAAACTTTAGTTGCATTTTCTTTATAAGAAGAATTTTGGCGTGAATAGTGCTCAAACGCAATTCCTCCATTAACCTCTAATACAAATAATTCTCCATCGGAAGTTTTAACAATATCAACATTTGCAAGACGCATATCGAGAATTCTCATTGTCTTTTTTGCAATACTTTTTATTTTTTGTACAAACTCATTATCTTCATTAAGAGTAGTGGCCTTTGCTCCTTTTGATAAATTAAATAATATATTATCAGTTTTTTGTTTTTTATAGATATTTAAAATCATACCATCTAGAACCGTAATTCTGTATTCAAAATCTATATTTAAAAACCTTGAGAAACATAGCGCACTATGTTTTTTAAAGAGTTCTTTTGTTCTCGATATGAAATTATATTTGTCTGCTACCCTGAAAACATCAGCTCCTCCTGTCCCAAAATTTGGTTTAATTACAACATCTTTATCCAAATTATCAAAAATGTTTTCTAAAATTAATTCAAACTCATTTTTTGGATAATTTGCCGCAACAGAATCTGGCGCGAACAATAATTTATAATTAACTGCTAAAATTCCATTATCATTTAGAATTTCAGATGTCAGAAATTTATCTCTTGTTATTGCAAGCGATGATGCAGAACTTAAATCAAAATTAAACCCAACTATCCTATGTACTTTATTTTTTTGTAACTCAATTAACCAATTGTCTGAATATGTTTTTATTTGTATATTGTTATTTTCTGCAAATTTTTTTATTACACTAACAACAAATGGATTGTATGTTTTTTTATCATAGTTCATAAAGTGAATAATATAAGTCAAGAAATAAAAATCAAATCCTGAGTTTGAGGTTGAATATAAATTCAAATTGTGTATACTGTCGTACATTATGACATTAACATTACAAATAAAAAAACGGGACGCCGGAGGCAATTTGAACGCTTTGCGTGATAGCGGTTTTGTTCCAGCGGTTTTTTATGGCCCACAAGAAGAATCAACCCCGATTACAATAAATGAAAAAGAGTTCTTATCTGCATACAAAAACGCAGGAACATCTGCAATTATCGTTTTACAAGGATTAAACGAAGATAAAGAAGCGCTTATTCATAATGTTGCAATACATCCTGTTTCCGGGAAAATTTTACATGCTGACTTTTATGTTATTGAAAGAGGTAAAAAAGTTAATGTTACGGTTCCTATTAATTACACCGGCGAATCACCGGCAGAAAAACAAGGACTTGTTGTTATGAAATTACTACACGAAATCGAAATGGCCGTACGTCCAAGTGAAATTCCTCAAAGTATTGATGTTGATTTGTCTAAATTGGAAGATTCAAACAGTACAATAACAATATCAGATTTGTCACTTCCTGAAAGCGCTGAACCTGCACTTGATTCATCTGAACTTATAGCTTCTGTAACATCGGTAAAAGAAGAAACAGAACCGGAAGAAGAAAGATCTATTGAAGATGTTGAAATTTCATCTGAAAAATCAGAAAATCAAGAGAAAGAAGAGAATACGGAAGAATAAAACTTGAAAAACCAATAAAAATCCCGCCGACGAAGTCGGCGGGATTTTTAATTATGTAAAGTTGCAATATCTGCGCGGAAACGATTTGCCCTCCTAACAACAGATTCCCCATACTTCATACGGTATTTCCACCACGCCCCACCAGCGTAATACTTTGCAGCCGCGCATCTTTCTCGTAATATCTTTTTAGGAGATATATGAGAGTATTTATTGGCATAATTAGTACAGCTTTTTGAATAATATAAATCGCGCAAATATGCTCCAGATGCTATAAAAGCGTCCTGATTTGAAAACGGAGAAAGATTACTTGACGATTTACCTAAAATTTTTGCAGCCGCTCCCCTAATTGCAAGCCATGTTTTCGGCATAAATTGAGCCGGCCCCATTGCTCCACCATACGAACCATCACTTGGAATTGGACAAGATACCTTTACACTTGCCGGATCTTTTCCGATTCCGGACATAATTTGCAAAAATGCAGGTTGCTGAGATTTTGACATTACCTGATACCCTCCTTTGGAAGAACCATGTCTATTTGATTGGTTGTAATAACATCGCCCTATATTTCCACCAATTTTTCCTTTATGTCCGGATTCTTGAAACAGAACCGCAAGCAAAAATGCGCTGTCTATACCAAGCGCGCTTTCATATGGCTCAATAAGCGCCAGTGCATCACCAAAAGAAATCTTCTCCCCAGAAGCAACACGAAAAATACGATTACGAATTTTTGCTTTTATCGTTTCTTTTTCTGAAATAAGTTTTTTGTATTTTGCTTCTTCTTTTTTTGATTGTGCCAACAAAATACTGTGTTCAAGTTTTTTTGAATTAACTAATACAACTTCTTGCTTTTTCTTACTTATGAGCTCTCGCTCTCTTGCGGTGCGCTCGGCAAATTCGTTCTTTTTTTCTTCGGCTTCTTTTTTCAATTTTTGAAAAGTCTCCAAGTGCTCGGATATTTTTTCTTCTATCATATTTTTGTTTGTAGTGTCATCAAAAAAATCAGAAAGAGTCGGATGCGCAAAAAATATCTCAATATATGAATAATCATCGTTAAATATCTTTGAACGCAATAAGTTTTTGAGAGATAATTTAGAACTATCTATGTTTTTTTCAAGCTCTTTTATTTGCTCAGCCTGAGAAGAAATTTTATTTTTTAATCTGTAAATTTCAATGGAGCGCGCGCGAATTTGAGCTTTCTGTTTTCTTATCTGCGCTTCAAGTATACTTAGGTTGCGTTGTATTGAGGATGTTTGCGCTTCTTTTTTCTTTAATACTTGTTTAGTTGATTCAATTTCAAAAGAACAAGCATCAAATATCTTTTTTAATTCTGCATCAGAATAATCAGAAAGATTACTTATGTCTCTACACTCTTCTGCACCAACAAAAAACAGCGTTGGCAAAAACGCCATAAAAATAATCAAAATAAATCTTGCCAACATACACAACTATTGTAAAACATATTTAAGCAAAAAACAAAACTGAGTTATATTGCAATGTTTAAAACTTAATATGTTACCAATATGAATTATGTGCTATATTACAAATTAATGAATAGTAAAGAATACGATTTCAAAGATACAGCTGAAAAGGAGGAAGGTATAACATCAGATTTACGCAGACTGTTTGGTGTGTATAGATTAGTACATACTTTTCGTTACAAAGATGATACTCAAACAAAAGAAAGTCCAGAAAAAAATATCATATCTGTATCTGATACTATTATGATACAATTTCTGTTATTACATTACTTTTTAGAAGATATCGAAAATAATAAAGAGGATTCTGATTACAAAAAACTGACTGAGATGCTCTTGTCCACTTTTATTGCGGGAATACCTGCGCCATTTCATCCTGTTACAAATAGAGAATCATCATACCCTTTTGATGATGTTGTAAATAATTTTTTGAATCTCCCGATTCGTAATGAATTTAATACTAAAATTATAAATAATTATGCTCAATATCTTGAAAATTCTTCAGAAGAAGCAAAGGTGGTGCGAGCAATTGGCAGTTTTCAATATATGATGAATCTTGTTGTTTTTTCTAATGATAAAGATGGTTCATTGGAAAATGAATTAGAACAAATTGGAGATACAACTTTGGAATCACTATTACATAATACACACCATATTGATGGAATGAAAAAATTTAGTGAAATTCTTTATAGGCTTCTCAAAAGACGCTTATCTAAGAAAAGCAATGCAAATGATGGTTTATATTCTAAGACACCCAACCCACCTACAAACATTATACAACTCATAACAAATAATGATTCAGAATATAAGCAATTAACCATACGAGAAGAAAATGAAAGGCTTGCAAAATTCTGTAAACGAAAAAAACTAGCCTTCCGCAGAGGTCAAATAACCGAAGATGACAATATGTCGGTTTCTGATAGTGTAGCGCAGCACACAGCGCATATGCTTCTGCTTGCATACTATTTTTTCCCTGAAAATCAATCTTTTTCATTGCGTGAAATACACGAAATAATCCTTGCGCACGATGCATCAGAAGCATTAACGGGAGACAAAATAGGATTTCAAAAAAAACAAGAGGATAGAATAGAAGAACAAAAAGCAACCGAGCTCATTTCATCAGATTATGCGCCAAAACAACATAATATATCTAAACGATACATTGAAATTATGAATTCCTACGAAAATATAATCCAAGATGTGCGAAATGGAGCAAAACCAACTTCAAATCAAGAACTTTTTGTCAAAGCAATTGATGGTATTGAGGCATTTTTACATTTATACGATAGAAGCACGAGAGAAATACTCTCCGCCGGAAAGGGATATAAATGGCGACAAAAACAAGAAGAGTTTAAGCGTGGATATGAAAAATTTTTTACTCCATTTAAGACTTTATTATTACATTATGAAGATCTAATAAAAAAATTTGAGGAAGAAAAATTATTCTAAGTTTTCATTATTTTTTAAATAAGTATATTTGATGCGCTTGAGAGTTTGATTCACCTGTGCGCTTGCAAAGTTTTAAAAAATGTGTAGGATATTGCGTATGAATACTATTTTGGCTTTTTTGCCT
The DNA here is from genome assembly GCA_026985835.1 of Candidatus Kaiserbacteria bacterium. Taxonomy (GTDB): domain Bacteria; phylum Patescibacteriota; class Minisyncoccia; order Phycocordibacterales; family UBA2100; genus S143-145. Next base: position 850 of record JALSPS010000111.1, on the reverse strand, counting down.
TACATACAAATAATCTTGGGAGTTTTATTAATTATAACGGTTTTACTGCAACAAACCGGTTCAAGTCTTGGTGGAGCGTTTGGCGCAGACAATTTCAGTTCAGGATTTCATACTCGCAGAGGCGCAGAAAAAACATTATTCAATATATCAATAATTATAGCCGTGTTATTCACAGTTTCAGCTCTCGTAAATATAATTATATCTGCTAATATATAAGAGAATCCAAATAGATTCTTGGAGCTTAAGTCATATTTAAATTAATTAAAAAAGTATTTTGGCTATTTTTAGCTGAATTATAATAATCAAATAATGAATTTAAAGAAAAAAATAATTTTATATCTCAATTCCCCTATTGAGAACATTCAAAATCTCATTTTAAAAATGGATTTTTCTGAAAAAATTCTCCTGACTCTCTTTTCTGCAGGTTTGGTTGTTTCTTCTATTGGTATGATTATTTCCATAAATGAATACATAACAAAAGAAACACCAACACAGGGAGGTTCATTTACGGAAGTTATCAATGGAATACCACGCTTTATAAATCCGGTACTTGCTGTTACAGACGCAGATAGAGATGTAACAGCTCTTACATATTCAGGTCTTATGAGAGCAAATCCAAACGGAGATTTAATCTCAGATATTGCGGAAAATTATGATATATCAGACTCCGGTAAAATATATACATTCCATTTAAAAAGAAATTTATATTTTCAAGACGGAGAACCAATAACCGCAGATGACATAATCTTTACGATAAAAATGATACAAGATATATCAATAAAAAGCCCAAAACGCGCTGACTGGATTGGAATAAAAACCGAAAAAATTGATGATTACACCTTGCGTTTTA
>JALSPS010000110.1 GCA_026985835.1 Candidatus Kaiserbacteria bacterium | reverse complement strand
AGGACGCAGAACGGTCGCCTGCAACCCTTTGTACCCACCGGCTGAGTCAAGGAAATGCTCAGCGTTGAGCATTTTCCTCACAGGCTCAGTCCACGGCCTTGCCGCTACCTGACCCGGAGGTAAAGCCTTGCCGTCATGTGCAACTAATGTTGCATAATGCCCATCTGGTACCGTTATCATAGGCACCGTACGGACAGTACTCAAAACCCGCACAAAGGGTATGAAGTGAAAACCGGGCATAATAATTTCTGCCTGTTTCCCGCATTCATTCCCTCGAGCTATGTTTTGCCCTGAGGGCATTGCTCTGCACAAAAATTTCCTCTCAAGCAGTGAGACTTGCCCACCGCCCGGCATCACAAAGGATGTGGATGCAAGCAAGGAAAGTGCAACGAAAAGCAAAAGGGCACCCAGCCCTTTTTGGGTTGACCTACCAAACATCTCTTCGGGCAAAATGATATTTGCCCGCATGAGCAACATAATGCTCAGAAATAAAAATATGAAGCCTAACGAGACTAAGACCATATCTGGTTCTCCTTTTTTCAAAAAACAAACCGATCACCATGATCGGCTCCAATAAGAGAATACTGATAAACTGATTTATGTCAATACTTTTATGGATTTGATTAAGCATTTTTCTTTATTTCTTAAAATATACAAGCCTGGCGCGGACAAAAGACAATAATAAAATTAAAAAAAATTAATTCTACCCCTCGTCCATTGCTTTATTTGCAAGAGCATCCGCTAATTTATTTTCTTCTCGCGGAATATGAATAAATGAAACATTCAAAAATTTGTTTAACAATTCATTTGCCTTACAGAATTGAGGTTTTATATTTTCGTTCTTTACTTTCCAATTACCCGACAGCTGTTCAACAACGAGTTTACTGTCCGCTTTTATTTCAACTATTTCATTGTGGAGATTTTCTTTAAGCAATTTTTGCAATGTCAAAATAACCGCTTCATACTCGGCAAAATTATTTGTCTGTATTCCAAGTGGTTTTTTTATTTCAAATAATTTTTCAGAATTTAAAAAGCACACCGCTCCGGAACCGGCACTCCCTGGATTTCCGCGAGAACCTCCGTCTGTATAACAAATTATTTTTTTCATAAGCACAATTTAACAAATAATTAAATAAAATCTATCAATCTCATTTCTATAAAGTTACGCTTCCAGCGAGAGCGTTCAATTGTTGCCAAAACGGATATATTGTTTCCAACTTCTATTTTTTTGCCAAATGAATCAAGTGTTTTAAAAAATGCGAACACTCTTATCCTTGCTTTTTTATTCTGTAAAAAAATTTCAATATGATTTTTATCTTTACCAAAATGCTTAAACGAATTCACTTCTCCCGATATCTTAAAAGCAGGCTTTGGATTACCAACACCAAACGGCGCAAGTACCTGAATTGCATCTAAAAGAGATGAGTCCACTCTTTCAATCTCAACCTCTACAAATGCAGGCGCTATAGTATTTTTTTCATTTTTTATCTTCTCATAATTCAAAGAAAAAACATCCTTTAATTTATCAACATTTTCAAGCGAAACACTAAATCCACCCGCTCCACTGTGCCCGCCAAATCCGAGCAAAACATCTTTTGATTGTTCTAATAGCTTTACAATATCCACGCTTCCATTCGATCTGCAAGAGCCTTTCAAAACACCTGTTCCTTCTCGCCCCCAAATACAAACCGGTCTTTTAAATCTATCTGATAATGAACTCGCAGCTAAACCAACAAGCGCAGGCGACCAATTCGGATTGCCGGCAACCAAAACTGCCGGCAAATTATTTTCAAGTGTAAATTTTTTTACAAGTTCACGCGTTAAAGAGGCAACCATTCCTTTTCTTTTATTATTTAGTTTTTCAAGATGCGAAACAATATCCTCAGCTTTATTTGCATTATCTATAGTGAGCATTAAAAAGGCATCTTCAGGATTATCCATCCTTGATGCTGCGTTTATTCTCGGAGCAATCAAAAATGCAATATCATCTTCTGTAATATCACCTTGTTTAACTCTTGTTTTTAAACAAAGCGCGCGAATTCCGGCTCTCGGAGATTTTCTTAAAACCACCAATCCCCATTTTACAAATACCCTATTTTCATCAATCAATGGCACCATATCCGCAACCGTTGCAATTGCAACCAAATCAAGCAACCATTTCTCCCAACCATTCTTTATCTTTTTAAATCTTGCAATATCATTCTCTTTACCTCGTTGTAAAATAGCTTGTGCAAATTTAAAGGCAACGCCTGCGCCACATAATTCTCTAAACGGATAGGTTGAGTCTTCGCGTTTTGGATTAAGAATGGCAACAGCGCTTTTTTTCAGTTTTTCAAAATCCCCATTTGGTTCGTGATGATCTGTAATTATACAATCTATATCAAGATTCTTTGCAAACTCAACTGTTTTGTAATCTGATATTCCCACATCAACCGTAATAATCAATGAAACATCCTGTTCTTTTAGTTTGGAAACGGCGTCTTTATGAAACCCATATCCCTCAAGATTTCTATGCGGTATATAATTGATAAAATTATTAAATTCAAGCTTTTTAAACAAATCATATAAAATCGCTCCGGCCGGAATTCCATCAGCGTCAAAATCGCTATATACCGCTATCTTTTCATTTTTTTCGATAGCATCCAATACCCTTTCAACAGCCTCATTCATATCGTTCATTAAAAATGGAGGGTGCGTATGCAAATCATAATCGGGAGATAAAAATCTTTCTCTTTCTTTATCTGATGTTATTGCAAGTTGTTTAATTAAAATTTCTAAAATTTCATTATCTGTCATAGGTGTTATCATAACACAAAAAAATGCAGCTCTTGGATATACTTTAGCTTTACTTTTGTTTTTAAAAAAATTATTGTAAAATATGATTATGGATGGATGTTTGTTTTGTAAAATAATAAATAATGAAATAAGCGCGGAAAAAATTTACGAAGACGAAAATGTTTTAGCGTTTTTGGATATAAATCCAATCAATGTAGGTCATACTCTTGTTATTCCAAAAAATCATTCAGACTCTCTTTTAGACACACCAATAGAAGACTGGCTTTCAGTTTCAGAAGTTGCATACAGACTCGCTCCAAAAATTAAAGACGCCGTTGATGCAGATGGAATAAATATCGGTATGAATATAGGCGCTCCTGCCGGTCAAGTTATTTTTCATACACACCTGCATATAATGCCCCGCTTCTCTGGAGATGGATACAAACTCTGGAAAGGCACTCCGTACAAAGACGAGCAAGAAATACAAACCGTTGCCGATAGAATTCGCTCAAAAATATAATTTTCAAAATTAGAAAGTTCAAACTAAACATTAGCCCAATGCCTCAATGCCCGGCAATGTGCCCTTAAGAAGAAACTCCAACATAGCCCCTCCGCCTGTTGATAAAAATGAAAATTCATTTTCAAGATTTAATTTATGTATCGCGGCAATTGTGTCCCCTCCTCCAATTATTGTTTTTGTATTTTTTAATTCGGAAAGCTGTTTTGCAAATTTTTCTGTTCCCTCTTTAAAGCCAAGCTCATAAACCCCAAAAGGGCCGTTCCATGTTATGGTTTTGAACTCTCTCATTGATTTTAGAAAAGCATCGCTAAAAATTGCATCAACTATCGTCTCTTTTTCTTTTACATTACCCGGTTTTTTGCGCAAAACTTTTGAATTTTGAGTTACAATAACACTGCTCGGTAAAAGTATCTTTTTGTTTGCTGTAAGACTTTTTGACGGTATCTTATCCGAAATAAGAGATTCCCCAATTTCAAAGCCACTTGCAAGAAAAAAATCATTCGCCAATGCTCCTCCTAATAATAACCTGTCATATTTCTGTAGAAATTCATCAATCAATTTTTCTTTTGTTGCAAACTTTGCCCCGCCAAGAGCAAAAAGCGCCGGGTGCTCCGGAATGCGCGCAAAAGTTAAGTTTTCAATTTCCTCATCTAACAAGAGACCTGAGTATGATGGTAAAAATTTTGGTATTCCCACAATACTTGTATGCTCTCTATGACAAACCGAAAAAGCGTCTTGAACAAAAATATCAGCTAATCCGGCAAGTTTTCTTGCAAATGTATCATTATTTTCGACTTCTCGCGGATCGCGTCGCAAATTTTCATAAAGAACCAATTGCGAATCTGTTTTTGAAAGGTCGTCAAACGAATCAATAAAGCGCAAGCCTAGAAAATCTTTTTTGAGATGGTGCGCTACCGGAGCGAGAGTTTCTGTTCCTTTTCTACCAATATGCGCAATGATAATAACTCTTGCCCCGCGAGATATTAAAAATTTTATAGTTTTTGATGCCTTGCGCAATCTAAAATCATCCAAAACCATCCCATCTTTAATTGGGACATTTAAAGATGATCTCAGAAGAACAGTTTTTCCTTTTATATTTTTTAGTGATGAGATTGACTTCATAATGATTTTACAATTTCAAAAAGCCGAACAAAAATCTTTGGATTAAAAGAGGCTCTGCCTAAAACAACCCCATCAACCGTTGGAACTGAAAAAATTTCCTCCACATTATCAGGATTAACTGAGCCTCCATATAATATAGGTATTTTCTTCGCCGATGAACCTATAATTTCAATAAGAATCTTTTTGATAAAGAGTGTCATTGTATGAATATGTTTTGGCGGAATTTTATTTTTAGCGCTTTTACCAACCGCCCATACAGGCTCATAAACAACAACTATTCCTTTTAAAAATTTTGGATTTATCCCCTTAAAGGTGCTTCGTATGTCATTACGCAATGATGTTAGAAATTTTCCTTTTTCATCCAAATCAGATTCACCAAAAAATAAAATAGGCACAAGCCCGGATTTTATACTTTGCGCCAACTTCATTCTGACATTTTCCGGGTCATTTTTTAATGAGGCTGAATGCCCTAAAAGAGCGCATTTTGCGCCTATACTTTTTGCTTGAGGAGCGCTGGTTTCACCAACAAGTTCTCCATTTTTATCCGTACTAACATCTTGAACCGCAAAAATTAAAGATTGTGATTTTGTTTCCTGGGACAATCTGTATAAAAATGCTGTTGGCGGAGCGATTATTGTCTGAATGGAACGCGAACCAATGATATGTTTTTTTAAATACTTAAAATTATTAATGGCATCATTTAGCGTTTCCGGATTCAATTTCCAATTTGCAACTATTATTTTTTTCATAACATTATTTTATCACCTCAAATAATAAATGGAACCACCACAAAAACAAAGAAAAATGATTGTTGACTCCGTTTTTGGTTTAAAATGATAAAAAAAGAAAAATATGGACAACAAAGACTTTCGGAGTCTTTATGAATCTAAATCATCAATAATACCTCTTGGTGATTTTTATGATAGTGAATACACACTTCAAAGTTAAAGGTACTCTTTTCGCTAATACACTAGCAAGATATGAATTAGCATAGATAAGAGCTCAAAAGAGGGTGGAGTAATACAAACTATTGACTTTTTAGTTATCCACAGTATTATGTTCTGGCTGTTGATTCTTTTACAAAAGATTATACAGTGTATAGATGTGGTCTTGCCGTTTTTGTTGCACCACATAAAAATTGGCTTATTAAACCTAAAAATCAAGATTTTGAAACAGGTTCTAAAGATGTAAAAAGAACCGATATTCAAATGACATACACACAAACATTGCTTTGGAGAACAACAATCTCCGTTTTTTTGATGTTTGCATTTGTTTTCCCTCATACAACATCAGCATGGGAGTTGAGTAGCATATTGACTGTATTTACCGCTAAAAAAACTAACAAAACCAAAGCTTATGAGGCCCAAAAAACTCAAACCATAGATGAGATTTCTTTGCTTTCACCGGCTCACAACATTGACCCAAATCCATCAAGAGGCGGAGGAGAAATTACAGTAACAAATGACGGCGCCCTTTTGGCAAATGCCGGACCAAGCGACTCTCTACCGGAACAAAAAACTGAATTTAAAAGAAAGGACACAGATGTTTATATTGTGAAAGAAGGAGATACTCTTTCCGGTATAGCAAAAATGTTTGATGTTTCCGTTAACACAATTCGTTGGGCAAATGACATAGGAAGAAAAGGCACGATAAGAGTGGGACAAAAACTGACAAT
>JALSPS010000109.1 GCA_026985835.1 Candidatus Kaiserbacteria bacterium | reverse complement strand
GCTAATTTTTACCCTATTTTTCGGCGTTGTTTATTCAACATATGCTACGGTTTCATCACAAGACCCCAAAATTGAATTGGAGAAAATGCATAATGATACATATAAGAATAAAAATAATGAAAAAATATGCATATGGCGCGGTAGTATGAAGAGTAAGCCAAAGAAGGTGTCAGCGGCAGATTTGTGTTTTAATATCTGGGGTCTAAAACAGCCTAAAAAAAGTATGTCTGCCAGAAAAAAATGGGGAGGATTTCAAAAATGTAAAACACGATACAGAGGTTCGCGAAGTATGTATGCTCGTTTTTCTGATCCGGTTGAAGCAATGACAAAAATGATTAGATTTTTAAGATATTGCGGTAAAAAAGGTGGAGGAAATCCATCAAGTATCCCAGTACTCAGAAAGAGGTGTGGATTTGCAAAAACTGATAAAACAGGAGTTGGGCAATCAAAAGTGTGGAACAAATCTGTGAAAGTGAGAGGAAATATAAATTTGGATGACCCAACAGTGTTGCTGTCTTTATTAAAATCAATTGCAAAAATAGAACAGCATTGCAAGGTTTTTCCATATTCTACACATGATATGATGACAGCGATTGAAAATGAGCTTCATATTTTTGCCAAAGCTAAAAAATCACTTGAATTGGCAGATAATGAATACCGTAATGCTTATGAAGATTTTATTTCTAAAGATTCTTCAGATGAGCTTGGTCTTGAAAATGTGAACTCAACGGTTATTGCCAATGTAAATGATAGTCCGGTAAACGAAACACAAAGTAGCACCTATCAATTTCTTGAAACACTGTATCAATCATCTCTAAAATCAAAAAATTTTGCAGTTGTTTATAGTGGGTTGAAATTAAACAATAAAAAAATTGCGGGATTGAATCCGTCTTTTGCCAGGTGTTTGGCGGCGTTTTTATACGATGTAAAAGAAAAAAACTATACCCCTACTATATTGGATGGATACAGGACATTAAGCGCGCAACAGAGACGATTTGATTTTTATAAAAATAAATACGGACTAGCATATGCGAAAAAATATGTTGAAATGCCGCCTGAGCGTTCTACTCATGTTAATGGAATAGCGGCAGACATTTCATTTAAATCAAATAAAACCGGAGATAATCTGGCGCTATTGGCAAATAGATTTGGCTTGAGTTTTTCCGTAGAATATAAACCGAATCACATTACTCCTCTTATTGAATTTTGTGGCTCTAAAGAACCTTCTCCATTTTCAGATATTTTAGGCGATGAGTATTTTTCAAATAAATTAAATATAAAAGACATTTCCGCTAATTTGAATACAGATACAAAAATAGAAGCTGATTATGTGCCTGGTAGCGCGCAAAATGACTTAAATGATACAAATCAAAGAAACCTAGATTCAGACTCTGAAGAAAGAGATAAATCTATGGTCTATTCGGTATATTCAAATGATGATTATGATTATAAAAATAATACTGATGATAATGTAATTTCTTCTCATATTTCAAACTTAAATAATAAAATCTCAACAGACTTGTTTAGTTTAAACTTTTTCAACAAAAGAGATAAATTAATGAATAAAATTAATGAAATAAAAGATGCTTCAAACCATAATGAAAAAAATATGATTAATTCACTAATGCAACATAGAAATAAATATGATTCTATTATTGCATTAAATCAACAAGACAGCGATTCATTGTCTGAAGATAATAAAACACAAAACATATCTCTATTTTATAAAGTTTGGTTATTTTTATTATCACTATTATCTTTAAAATAATATGGTTCTCGTTCATACTGCAACATACAAAAGTAAAATGAGGGGAATTGTTTATATTTTAAACTTTATTCTTTCATTACAGTTGGCAACTATCGGATACTACACACCGAATTATTTTTCTCATTTTGGTTTTTCTACGGAAATAATCTCTCTCATTTTTGTATTTGCGGCGGTTGGCTCAATTTTGGGTTTTTATCTTTCTTCTTTTTTATTTAATAAATATGGAATAAGAAAAAGTATTTTATTAGCGGGAACTTTCTATATATTTATGATAGGAATACTTGCTTACTCTTCATCGTTTCTTGCAATTTTTATATTCTTTTTGGGCGCGATTTTTTCTGCCATCATTGTTTCTTCATTGGATGTTGTAATGGAAAGCGCGAATGATACTGAGAATCATACCGGAGCACAAAGGGCTACATTTCTTGTAATGGCGAGCTTTGCTTATGTCGCAGGCCCCTTTCTAGGGGGACAGCTTGTAAAAGGAGCGGATTACCAATCACTTTGGTTTGGCGCAAGCGCTATATTTTTGCCGTTTCTATTTATTACATTTGCAAAATTACCAAAGATTGAAAATAAAAAATATACGAAATTGAAAATATCGCATTTACTTTCAGTTTTAAAAAATGCCGGTGATATACGATATATATTTTTTGCGCAATTTTTACTTTATTTTTTCTATAGTGTTATGGTTTTATATACCAGCTTATATCTTAAAAATGTTCTTCATTTTTCTTTTGAGCAAATGAGTATTGTATTTACAATTATTTTAATTCCATTTGTTGTTTTAACTTATCCGATTGGTGAGCTGGCGGATAAATACTTTGGAGAAAAAGAATTTTTGATTATAGGTTTTTTAATAATGATTATAGCTACGGTTATATTCGGAGCTTGGAATATAACGACGCCTATTGAGGTGATTATTCTTTTGTTTTTTACAAGAATTGGCGCATCCATAACTTCAACAGTTACGGAGATATACTTTTTTAAGCATATTGATGGAACGAACGCTGAGATGATAAGCGCATTTAGAGCTCTTTATCCTATTGCAAATATAATAGGTCCGGTATTCGGAATGTTTATATTTATGTTTGGTGATTACCACACTCTATTTGTTTCGCTCGGATTAATGCTTTCTTATGGTATTTATTTCTCACTCAAATTAAAAGATACAAAATAGATTTTGCAAATTAAACACCTACTATAACAGGGATTACGATCGGACTTTTGTGAGTTTGTTGGAGTAAAAATTTGGAAATTTCTCTTGTTAATTCGGCTTTGAGTTTATCAATATCAACATTTCTTGAGCGAGAAAATGCGCGTTCAACAATTCTTTTGGCAATGAGGCGGGTTTGGTCTAGAAGTTCGCGAGATTCACGCAAATATATAAATCCTCTGGATATTATATCTGGAGATTTTCTAAGTCTTCCGGTTCTCATATTGACAGTTGTAACGATAACAAACATTCCATCTTGGGCGAGGGCTTTGCGATCGTTTATAACGATTTCTTGAATATCTTTGACATTTAAACCTTCAACTATTCTGAGTTTATGAGGGGCTTTTTCTTCAAGTTTGATGATTTCCGTACCTTTGTTGCGAATTTCAACAATTGTGCCATTATCCGGTATTCTTATATTTTCAGGTTTTACGCCAACTGACTCCGCATTGTCCGCATTTGCTTGAAGCATAAAGTAAAAACCGTGATGTGGAACAAAAAACTTGGGCTTTATTTGAGAGATTATCCATTTTCCTTCTTCTGCGTTTCCGTGCCCGGATGCATGCACATCACTTGTTTGATAGGTTATTATGTGTCTACATTGGCGCGCAAGCATATCACGGAGTCTTTGTACCGCAATTTCATTCCCCGGAATGACTGATGAAGAAAGAGCAATTGTATCAGTTGGTTTAAGTTTTAAGTACTTATGTGTTTTGTTAGCTATGCGAGTAAGAGCTGCAAATTCTTCGCCTTGGGCACCCGTTGAGAGTATAAGTAAGCGATTATCAGGATATTCTTCCGCATGCTCTGCCGTAATCAGAGTATTTTTTTTGACTTTTAAATAGCCGAGTTCTTGCGCAATGGCAAGATTATTTTTCATACTGCGACCTTCAATTATAACTTTTTTTCCAAGCTCTTCCGCTTTTTCTATAATATGGATTACGCGCTCAAGATGAGATGCAAATGTTCCAATTATAAGTCTGCCGGGCGTTTCCTCAAGAATTTTATCAAATGTTTCAAATACCTTCCATTCAGGTATTGACCAGCCCGGCTTCCATGCGTTTGTTGAGTCCATCATTAAAAGCAATATCTTTTCTTTTTTAAAAACATTAAAATGCTCTTTCTCTTCATCCATCACTTGACCGTCCTTATGATCAAGCTTAATGTCTCCCGTAACAGTAACACCTCCAAATGGTGTTTTAATTATAATTCCCATTGAATCGGGTATCGTATGAGTCGTATCAAAAAAGGTTACAGGTAAAGAACCGATTTGAACAGTTTCTCCACCGTGTACTATACGAATATCCGGATTTGGTAAATGTGGAAACTCGCTATGTCGTTTTTTTATCATTATTGCCGTCAATTCGTTGGCATAAATCGGAGGATTGCCAATTCTCTCAAGGATAAACGGTATTGCTCCAATATGGTCAAGATGGGCGTGTGTTACAATCATCGCTTTTACTTTTTCTTTTCTATCTTCAAGATACTCTGTATTCGGAAGAATATAATCAACTCCGGGTTTGTCCTCATCTTCAAACATAAATCCGGAATCAATAACAAAAATATCATCATTAAATTCAACGGCTGTCATATTTCTTCCAACTTCTTCAACTCCGCCGAGAAACACGGCCCTAACGGTATCTTTTTGCAATACGGGTATAATATCGTTGGGTTTTACAGCCGGAAGTCGCTGGCGCCTATTATTACGCATCATTGATTTTGGAAGTTTTGGCAACGAATTTATTTTTTTGTTTGTAAATGTTTTACTTTGTTTTTTATTTGTTTTATTTTGCATATTAATTTGAAATAAATTCCCATAATCTGTTGGTTTCTATAAACCAGTCATAAATTCTCGCAAATCTCTCGCTAGGATTTGAAATAACCCTCATCGGAGGAGTATGAATTGACTTTGAGATTATATACCTAAAGTCAGGTGAATACAAGAAAATTGCAGCCACATCATCGTGTAATTCTTTTATAATTTGATTATAAATTTGCAGGCGTTTTTTTTGTGAGAATTCTTTGCGAGCTTTTTCAAGAAGCGCATCTACTTTTGAATTGGCATAAAGGGCAATGTTTAGACCTGGATCATCTCTTTGAGATGAGTGCCAAAATGCAAAAAGATCCGGTATTTTTCCTGTTACTTCTCCAAAAAGTATCGTCTCATAATTTCTAGGCCTTATAACATTTTGTGTAAAATCATTTGCGGTAAAAGATTCAATTTTTACTTTGATATTTATAGATTGCCAATTTTTTTTAAGAAGTTCGGCAGTTTTAAGAAGCTCAGGAGTTTTCACGGTAGAAATTGAAAAGGCAAGAATATCATCATCTTTTTTCCAAACTTTTGTTTTGTTTTCATCACTTATATTTTCAAGTTTCCAACCTGTTTTTTGCAATAATTTTTTTGCATCCTGGCATTTGTTATTTTCGGGCACTGTTAGTTTTTGTGTTAATTGAGGTAGTGGTGAGTTAATAATTGTTGCATTACCTGAAAGCGCTTCTTTTACAATTCTTTTTTTATCAACACATAGTCGCAGTGCTTTTCTTACATTTTTATCTGCAAAAATTTTATTCTTACTTTGATTAAAAAACAGAGCAAAAATTCTTGGGTAAACAATTTTATTTACATTATATTCAGGCCCCGGGTTTATATCTTTACTGACCATCGCGTCATACTTGTTTTTAATAAATGCGTTTTCCGCTTCTTTTTTATTTTCTATAAATTTTAAATAAATATATTTTATATAAGGTTTTCCGAGAGCATATTTATTGAATGATTTTAGAATATATTCTGCCGGTATTCCTGCGGATGTATATTTTATATCATATACTTTATATGGGCCCGAGCCTATTGGCTTGGTATTGAGTTTACTAAATGGAAACTCTTGAGGTTTTACATTTTCCCATAAATGTTTGGGTAAAATTCCGACAGTTGTATTTTCTAAAAAAGGGGAATAGGCCTTTGGAAGTATAAAACGCAAGGTGTAATCATCGATTTTTTCGGTTTTTATTCCAATCCAGTCAGCGCGTTTTGGGCTTTTTATTGATATATCTTGTATCATTTTTATCGTAAAGATTATGTCATCTGCGGTTATTGGTTCTCCGTCTTGAAAATATAAA
>JALSPS010000108.1 GCA_026985835.1 Candidatus Kaiserbacteria bacterium | reverse complement strand
TTATCCGGCAGCTTTATGTGTTTCCGTTAATGATGTAATAGTGCACGGTATTCCAAATGAAAACCCAATTGTATTTAAAGAAGGGGATATTGTATCTATTGACTGTTTATTAACACATAAAGGATTGGTGGTTGATTCGGCCATAACGGTAGGCGTCGGAAAAATATCAGCTGAAGATAAAAGGTTGATAAAAGCAGTATATGAAATTAGAGATGCTGGTATTGCGGCAGCGCGCGCAGGCAGACGAGTGGGAGAAATTTCAAAGGCTATGTCAAAAATTGCAAAAAAATATAATTATAATTTACCACCTGAGCTTGGCGGGCATGGTGTGGGTAAAGATGTTCATGAGAGACCGTTTATTGGGAATTATGATGGCGCGCCGGATTCGGATTATATTTTAAAAGAAGGAGAAGTTATAACGGTTGAACCTATGATAAGCGCCGGAAGTCCGCGTTTAAAACTTTTAAAAGACGGATATTCTTATGCTCTAAAAGACGGCTCGCAGAGTGCTCATTGTGAACACACACTTATTGTTTATAGAGATAAAGCAGAAATTTTAACAAAATAGATATGGCGCGAAAAATTTATGAAAATGTTACAAGAGTAACCGCAAAGACGACAGAACCCGTTGTTTCTGAGCTGGAAAATAGAGGGATTAATCCCGAGCAAATACCATTTGAAATAATTAGCAATGTTGTTAAAAATCCTGAGGTATTTGCGCAACGAACGGAAATTAGAGAAATCAATATAAGACCGGGAATAACATTGACTCAAGATGTTTATGAGCTTGGAGAAGATCATTTTAGTAATGTTTACACATTGAATTTAAACTCTGGTTTTGATGCGGAAATAGACATATTTGATACTGAGTTATTCCAGCATCGTATTTTCAAAAATAAACCCACTGTTATCGCGTCAATAAATGGAGGGTTTTTTTGCTTGCATGATGGAGATGCAAATAGATATCCAAAACATATAGTCTATGGGGCAAATATCCAGAATGGCAAAATATATGGATTGCCGGCATTTAATAGACCGGTGCTTTATGTAACCAAAGATGGGGAATTGCATTTTAAAGAAGTTCAGGCGCAAGGCGAATTCAAAATCGGAGACGAGATTTTTTCTTGGCTTGGAGCTGAAGAAATAGCTCATAATGATGAATTAATGAAAAAATATGAAGATGACATTTCTGATAAAATTTTACTATTTAATTCATCATGTTCTTCAATAGTTTATAAAGATAAAAATTCCAAAGCAAGTTTGAGAGTATTGGATGAATCGCGCAATCATACCCCTAAAAATCCAAATAAAGCCGATATAATTATCTCAAATAACTCAGGTGTATTAACAATTCAACAAATTGTTCTCGGCGGGGGAGTGGATTATTTTGAGGGAGATTTTATCTTGCATATTCCAAAAAAAATAATATCAAAATTCCAAATCGGGAAAAAGTTACAAATTTTAGATATTGATGGACTGGATGTAAATAATTTAATATCTGCAATATCTACGGGTCCTCAAGTAAAGCATTTTTTAGATAACGATGATCACCCTATAAATCATGATACATCGCTTGGAACTTTCCCCCCTTTTGCGCCGGAAGCTCGTTATGCCAGATCAGTTGTTTATAAAACAAAAGATGAAAGTATTCATTTGACTGTATTTGATGGTGTTCCTCGTTCTCAAAAAATGCTTGGTGTAACTCCAAGGGAGGTGGCGAAATACATAAATAAAATACCTGATGTTAAATGGGCTGTTTTTATGGATGGTGGCCAATCGTCAAGGATTACATTTAAGAACGAAAACAATAAACTTGATTTTCGCGGTAATAAACAATATCTCAGACTTCATAAACTTGACAAAAAATCGCAAGCTCCATCTGTTGATGGTAGGTATTTTTGGTCTGCGCGAGGTAGACCTGTTCCAAGCGCAATAACATTCAAAGTCTCAAATAAGACTTGACAAATAAACGAGTGAGAATAATATGGAATTATGAGGTTTAAACAAATTAATTTATTTATATCTTTTATCCTTATTATTTTATCGGGCTTTTATGGTGCAAAGGCAGACGCAATGGATGTAATGTGTACGATGGAATATAATCCCGTATGTGGAGAAGTTTATGAAAATGTTATGTGTATTACCGCACCTTGCAATTCTGTACCTGTGCAACGAACATTTTCAAACATTTGTTTTTTGAATGCATCCAACGCAAGATTTTTACATTATGGAGAATGTAACAGTGGGGCGGCAATAAATCATCCGCCTATAATAACCGGTTTTTCCGGACCTTCAGCATTAAACAAAAATGAAACCGGAGTATGGACAATAAACGCCTATGATCCGGATGGAAATACTTTAAGTTATTACATAGATTGGGGTGAAGTTAGAATTCTCTCGGCAAATGCATCAGTTAGAAATTATACTCAAACGACAACATTTACACACTCATATTCAAGGGCCGGAACATATACCGTAACAATCACAGTTAAAGATTCTAATGGAGCCACGGCAGTTTCAACTATTACTGTTTTTGTTAAAGAATCTGTACCAACTCTTGGTTGCTACTCGGGAGGAGTATATTATCAAGAGGGAACAAATTTGAATTGTATAAATACATCCGGAAATCAAGAATGTATAGCGGATGCCGTATATGTTTGTCGCGCAGGTACTTGGCAGGTAGAAGGGGGGTATATAACACCAACTCCGCTTCCTGAACCAACATACCCTGATTATTATTGGTGGCAACCTCAGTATTATTGGGATTGGAGCTGGTATGATTGGATATATCCAAGTTATTGGTGGTAATTATCCACTTTTTAACAAAAAATAGGTTTATATAAATTTATATTACGGTATAATTTGGTTATGCCGATTAAAGAGACATATTCGCAAGAATCTCAAAATATAAAATTTAGAACGCCTGAAGAAGAGTTGGCTTATTTGCGTGAAAAGATTCGTATTAAAGAAGCCGAGCTTGGTGTAAAAAATAATCCTGAAGAAACAAATAGGATAGCCAAGAGAGAAATAAAAGAATATCAATCTACTCCTGCGCGCGAAGTTTTAAATGAGGCTTACAAAGAGCCGGAAAGCACGATTTTGCAAAAAGTTTTGGAACTTGATCCCGAGGAGCACGATGTGCAAGTTGATGAGTTATTGAGGATGGTTAAAGAAAGAGGAGTGAAAAATACTCTTGCTGTGGTTGAGAAACTTGGAAGCGCTCATCTTGAAGATGATATTCACAGGGCTCTTTCTCAATATATATTAAAAGGACTACCAGCAAAGGGTGTGTCTCATAATTCAGAACTCTGGAGAGCCCTTCATTCCGCTTTATACGAGGTTTCAATATCGGATCAGGATGCAAATCTGGATGTTGATAATCAACAGCAAAACGATTTATCAAAATTACTTGCGGCGATGGAGCAATTTTATTTGGGAATGCTTGCTATGTCCGAGGGAAAATGGAAACACAATACATTTTCGGTTGAAATTGCCAAACCACAAGGAACAGAATCCGTCAGCTTTTATGTTGCCGTGCCTTCAGATAAAAAATCTCTTTTTGAAAAACATATAATTTCAATTTTTCCCAATGCAAAGGTTGAAGAAAGAAGAGGGGATTATAATATCTTTACATATGGAGGTTCTCATACTGGCGCGCGCGCAGTTTTGAGTAAGCATCCTGTTCATCCTATAAAAATGTATGATGAGTTTACACACGATCCTATGAATGTTGTGCTCTCAGCGTTTTCAAAAATGAAGAAACACAATGAAGGCGCAGCTTTGCAGATAATTATTGGAAATGCCGGCACAAAACATAACACTCAATACAAAAAAATTCTTGATAATTTGCGCAAAGGTTATAATACTAAAAAAGCGATTTGGAGAGGAAAATCTTCATTAAATAAAGCGCTTGGCGAATTCGGAGATACGCTTAAAGAAATGATTTTTGGAGCATCAAAGTCAACTGATTCAGGATCAGTTGACCAGCTTTCAATGGATTTATTCACAAAAAAAATACAAAGTAGAATTGTGCCGGTTAATATAAATTTGGTATCTTCTGCAGATAATGCAAGTCGAGCAGATGAAATTTTATTTGATTTGCAATCAACATTTGAGCAACTTGAAGATGCTCAAGGGAATTCGGTCAAATTCATAAATCAATCAGGTAAACAGTGGAAAAGATTTTTAAAGGATTTTATATTTAGGCGTTTTAATAAAAAATTTGCTGAATTGTTTTCGGTAAAAGAATTAACCACTATTTATCACCTTACAGCTACTGCTATTTCTTCCTCAAGAGAGTTGAAAAAATCTCGCGCAAAGGGGCGCGCGGCGCCGATTGAGGTTTCAGAGGTCAGTGCAAATGAAAGCGGGGTGATTTTGGGAAAAAATATGTACGGTAATTCTGAAACACTTGTAAGATTCTTGCCTGAGGACAGGCTTAGGCACTTTTACGAGATAGGGCAAACCGGTACCGGTAAAACCTACCTTATGAAATCAATGATTGTTCAAGATATAAGAAATGGAGATGGTGTCTGTTATATTGATCCGCACGGTTCTGATATTGATGACATCTTGCGTTATATTCCAAAAGAGAGATGGGACGATGTCATATATTTTGATCCAGCATATATTGAACGACCAATGGGTCTTAATATGTATGAATATGACCCGACAGCGCCTGAGCAAAAGAGCTTTGTTGTGGATGAGATGCTTTCTATATTTGAGAAGCTTTTTGGAGATGTCCCGGAGAGTATGGGGCCTATGTTTCAGCAATACTTTAGAAATGCTTCGTTGCTTATTGTAGATGATCCACAAAATCCTGGGACTATTGCCGATGTTCCGCGTGTTATGGCAGATAAAAATTACAGACATAATCTGTTGGAGAAGACAACAAACCCACTCGTTAAACAGTTTTGGGAGAGCGCTGAGGCAACGAGCGGGGAGCAATCTCTTGAAAATTTTGTCCCTTATATAACAAGTAAAACAGATATTTTTCTTGCAAATGAATTCACGCGACCCATAGTCGCTCAACAAAGAAGCGCTTTTAATTTTAAAGACATAATGAATAATCGTAAAATCCTCTTGGTAAATCTTGCCAAAGGTCGTCTTGGAGAACTGAATTCAAATTTAATCGGATTGATTATTGTTGGAAAAATTTTACAAGCCACATTTACACGCGTTAATGTTCCAGAAAATGAAAGACATCCATTTTATTTTTACATAGATGAGTTTCAAAACTTTATGACTCCAAGTATTTCAACAATACTTGCAGAAGCAAGAAAGTACAGATTGTCATTAAATATAGCTCATCAGTTTATAGCTCAACTTGATGATAAGATAAAAGATTCCGTATTTGGAAATGTCGGTACAAAATGCGTCTTTAGAGTAGGCCCGGAAGATGGAGAGTTTTTGGAAAAGGCGTTAAAACCGGAAATAAAAGCGCAAGATGTAACAACTCTTGATAACAGAAATGCGTATTTATCTTTACTTGTTAACGGAACTCCGGTAAAACCATTTAATATAGAAACACTCCCGATTGCCGGAAACCCGAATGATGAGCAGGTAAATATCATTAAAGAAATGTCTTATCAGAAATATGGACGACCACGCGCTGAGGTTGAAGAAGAGATTCGCAAAAAATATATGGAAAAACCAAAAAAGGAACAACCCTTACCTGACTTTGGATTGGGATTTTGATTGACTAAAATACAAATAATCATATATTTGTATTAGTGGTTAATTAAATATGGAGGAGAAAATGGACGATTTCTTTCCCGCAGAAGTGGCGGGTAGGGTTATTAGTAATGGGGGAAACCCACTTCTTGTTATAAGAAAGTGGCGCGGATTATCTCGCGAGGAGCTTGCTAAGGAGTCCGGAGTAGACATTCTCCTTATTGCCTTTTTTGAAGGTGAGGAAGGGGTTCAATTACCTCAATTGGTCACTGAAAAAGTGATTGAGGGAGCTTATCAGGCGCTTGCAAAAGCGCTTGGAGTTGATACATAAGTGTTAACAAAATGAACTGTCCCCGCAAAGCAAATGCTTTGCGGGGTCTTTATTTTTTGGAATAAATTGCTAGAATGCGATTATTATCAATTAAAAAGTTTATATGTCTGAATTTAGAAATGAAAGAA
>JALSPS010000107.1 GCA_026985835.1 Candidatus Kaiserbacteria bacterium | reverse complement strand
TATGTTTTTGAAAAAGATCATAATCCAAATAATTTCTTAATAACAGAAAATACCGCTGCAAATCCTCTATTAAAAATACCAGAAGTTTTTGGCCTATTTTCAACATTCACGAAAAGGGAAGCTTCTTCAATGCCGTTTTTATTTAATTTTACCGTGTAAATTCCCGGTGATGAATATGTATGAGAAAAAGAAGATGCAAATGACTCACATTTTCCTCGCGGATAAGTTATATTAATCGTCTCATCATCGCCGAAATCAACAGTATAAACTCCCCCGCCACAAGATGCTCTACTATTTAACACCGTTGTAAAATTAACAATGGCCGGCGTATGTTTTGAGGTTTGCGGATATGCAAATAATTTATCCTCAATCGGTATCATCCATGACTCACCCGGCTCTCCATGCGTCGTAACTTTAATATCATATTTTGTTGTATCTTCCGAAAGAGTTGGTACATTCTTACCACAAAAAGGATCTCCACCGCAAATATCATAAATTATACTTGCCTGAAGCTTATAAAAACCGGGAACAATTGATGACTGACATATTTGATCATCAGGGCAAGTATCCGTTGTTGGGATCCATTCATATGTTGTAGTTGAGGTTTTCAAATCAGCGATAAATCCGCGTTTATTATCTTTTGTTAAAAAGGTAAGCCTTACGGTTGGGTCAATGCCTTTCAACTTTGGCGGAGTATGACTTATCTCCCATTCCAAATGTAGTGGCTTCCCTATAACAGCTCTCGCATGCCAATTTGGTATTTTAAATTTTATCTCAGGCCTATCCCAAACCGAAACCTGACATTCCTCCTCTCCTATTTTTTCAGATTTATAAAACCTATATAACTTTGCGGTGTAATCACTGCTTGTGGCATATTTATGATAAAATGTATCGTAGTGTTCTGTTTTTTGAGAACATGTGCTTGTCGGGGTCCTCCAACCATCTCCCCAATCTACAAAATACTCGTATTTTCCATCACATTTTTCTCCCCCTAAGGGAACATATGCTCCGGTAACGAGTGGATTAAATCCTTTTTTTGGATTCACAAAACATAGTGTGTCGTCATTTAGCGCGGTTGTTGTGGCATTATCCGAATCCACGGCAGAAATATAAAGCTTCATTGTTGCAAGATCCGCCAAATCCTTATTTCCTGCGCGTGCTTGTATTTTATACACCCCCACTTTTTTATAAGTATGTGTAAATGTTCGATAAAATGGACCTCCTTCACAATTTTCATTAAAGCTTGGCGGAGTATAAGATATAGGATCGGATTTATCTCCCCAGTCTATTGAATAAGCTGTACATAGTAGCGCAGAATCCGCTCTAATCATTAGAGTAACATCAAGAGGAATCTTCCCTTCTGCCGGAGAAGCGGACATCCTCGCGCGACTAGGTTGCGGATTATCCTCAGCGCTTGCAGTAGCGGTAAATACAAACGAAACAAATATCAGCAAAAGCGCAGCTAAAAGCACGGATAAAACAAAAGAAAAAGACCAAACTCTCATTTTATTCCAACTCATCGTTTTATATGTTGCATCTTTATAATGTTGCTTTATTTTTTCTTTCATAAACTTAATGCAAATTATAACATCTAAACAATAAACAATACAGTACCCCTGTGGACAATTACTGTTTCAGCTTCCTCTCGTATTAAAAATAAATTTCCTATCGTCTGGTCTCCAAATAAGGAAGATCCTATTTTTAAAATCTCATAACAAAACGAGCAGTTACTTTACCCGCACATAAAACTTATTTTGCTTTTCTTACCTTTGTCCGCACGCCAGGACTCGAACCTGGGACCACGCGTGTATAAGACGCGCGCTCTACCAACTGAGCTACATGCGGAACTTCGGATATAATACGATAAAATTACAAATTAAACAAATTTTTAAAAATTAAGATTTTAAAAAACCTGCTTCTGTTTTTACAAAGTAAAAATTAACCTATTCGTTAATTATAGTGTTCATCTATAAAATACTGAATGTAATCTCGTATTTTCATTCTTTTAATTTCGCCATCTGACTCGCGTAAAGGTATTTCATTCCACTTATGAATAAAGTGTTTCTTACCATCTTGAGTTTGAAATATAAAATACTCTTCATTACTCTGAATGCCAAATTGTTCAAACTGATGCAATATGTTTTCTTCAAGCTCCGGGGTAATTTTAGTATTATCAATTGCTAATTTTCGCGGTTGTTCATTGAAAAACTTCATATTCATTTTAACTTAACTGATAATCTTCTTTATCTTTCGGCTCAATACCATGCGCGCGCAATAGTGTTTCAAACTCATCTCTTTCCAATGTTTCTTGTTTAAGTAATTTATCTGCTATAACATCAAGAAGTTTTCTGTATTGAGTCAATACCTTTTCAACAGTTTTGTATGCATCTGAAATAATTTTCTTAACTTCCATATCAATTTCAGCTGAAACTTTTTCGGAGTATTCTCTCGAGTGAATACCTTGACCAAATAACGGTTGCCCGCCGTCACTTTCAAGCGCTATTGTTCCAATCTTGTCCGACATACCCCAGCGAGTAACCATATTTCTGGCAAGCGCCGTCAGCACCTGCAAGTCATTTGACGGACCTGTCGTAACATCTCCAAAAATCATTTTCTCAGCAACATACCCACCCAAGGAAACCGCAATATCATCAAGAAATTCAGCGCGAGTTTGCATTTTTTTATCTTCAAACGGCAACTTGAGTGTATAGCCAGCAGCTCTTCCTCTTGAGATAATTGATATTTTATGCACCGGATCGGCATTTGGCAAAACACTCGCGACAAGCGCATGTCCGGCCTCATGGTAAGCTGTGATTTTCTTTTCTTTTTCAGAAAGCAAATGACTGCGTCTCTCTGGTCCAAGCATAACCTTTTCAATAGAACGAATTAGGTCATACTGTGTTATTTCTTTTCTGCCTTCACGAGCGGCAAGAATTGCAGCTTCATTCATAAGATTCGCCAAATCCGCTCCTGAAAATCCGGGGGTTCTTTCTGCTATAACCTTAAAATCAACATCAGAATGCAGAGGTTTAGCTTTTAGTTTTTTATTTGGAGCCTGCGCGTGAACTTTTAATATCTCCTCGCGCGCTTCTCTATCCGGTAAATCAATGGTTACTCGTCTATCAAAGCGACCAGGACGCAACAAAGCAGGATCAAGCACATCGGGTCTATTTGTGGCAGCCATTATGATAACCTGATCGTTTGGTTCAAAACCATCCATTTCAACCAAAATTTGATTTAGAGTTTGCTCACGCTCATCGTTTCCACCACCAACTCCGGTTCCGCGAATTCGTCCCACCGCATCTATCTCATCAATAAAAATTATGGCTGGAGCTGAGCGCTTTGCTTGCGCAAACATATCTCTAACACGCGATGCTCCGACACCAACAAACATTTCCACAAATTCAGAACCTGAAATTGAGAAAAAAGGAACCTTACTCTCGCCCGCAACCGCTCTGGCAAGTAATGTCTTTCCTGTGCCGGGAGGACCCATAAGTAATACCCCTTTTGGAATACGCGCTCCAATATCTATGAATTTTTTTGGGTTGCGCAAAAAATCAACTATTTCAGTCAATTCTTCTTTTGCTTCTTTTGCTCCGGCAACATTTTTAAATGTTATTTTTTGAGATTCGTCTCTAGGATCAATAAGCCTTGCTCGCGAAGCGCCGAATGTGAATGCTTTCATACCATTTTTGCCCATCTGTTTTGAAAGGAAAATCACTATAAAAATAATAACAAACAATGGCAACAATATCGGAGCAAGAGTTGAAAACCAGTATTTAAAACCACTCGGGTCTTTTATTATCACTTTAACAGCCGAAAGAGAATCCTCATCTACGCCGTAATTGACCATACTTTCTGTAAACGAGCTTTCAGCTTCTTTTTTTGAAATTTTTATAAGTGGTGGCTCGTCAATAGATTTGCCTTCGTTTTTTAAATCTTGATTTTGTAATTGAGCCAATAAGCTTTTATTATCTTCTTTTTTTTCTTTGTAAAAAATCGTCAATTTGTCTCCGCTAACCTCCACTTTATCCACCAACCCGGTTTTTATATCTTGAGCAAGTTCAGAGAGAGAAATTTTTTCTTTCTCTTTAAACAAAGCAAGCACAGCGCCATAAGAAGACAGTAAAATAAAAAAGATGACAATTGTAAGAAGCATCTGTGTAAAAAAATTTGCAGGAGTATTTCTTTTGCCTGGCATTTTTCCAAAATCTTTTTTTACAATTTTTTTAACTTGTTTTTTTAATTTTTTATCTATTTTTTTTGTCATAAATTAATACATTATTTAGTTTCAAGTATTTTAACAGATAGATTGCAAAACACCAGAAAATTGTTAAATGAATTTGCGTTTAAGTTATCATTGTGATATATTTTCGCATATGACATTGAACATAGTCGTACACAAACAAAACAATAAACCCACAACGCAACTTCTGCGTGACTTTTCTCAGCGTGTTAGAACGTCCGGCATCATTCCTCATGTTCGCAATATACGCTACAGAGAAAGAAAGGAATCTGATTTTTTAAAAAAACGAAATGCATTGCGTAGATTACGCAGAAGAGAGCAGTTTAATCAATTGATAAAAGAAGGTGTAATTTCAAGTTCAACGATTGGAAAACGCATAAAGTGGCGAAAATAAAATGCTTTCAGTTAAAAATACGACAAATCTAAATTACAATGATCCGGCATTTGAGAAAATCAAAAGCCGGATTTTAGGTAAAGAATATGAATTGTCTCTTGTTTTATGCGCAGATACATTGATAAAAAAATTATCTTTGCAATACAAAGGTAATCTGAAACATACCAATGTTTTATCTTTCCCAATTTCAGATTCCGAGGGTGAGATTTTTATAAACATTCGCGAAGCCCAAAGAAAATATAAGAATGAATCAAAAAAACATATATTATTTTTATTTATTCACGCTTGTCTGCATCTCGCCGGAGAAAAGCATAGCAAAAAAATGGAGCATCTTGAAGATAAACTTTGTAAAGAATTTATTTCATAAACAAACTTTTCATTTATCTCGCGTATAACTTAAATATCCACTGGATATTTTCAAAATTACGGTTACAATTAGCATATGAGTAGAGAAATCGTAACCGGAATAGATGTTGGTACTTATCATACAAAAGTTATAATATCTGAAGTTAACCAAAATGATAAATACCCTAGAATCATAAGCGCGGGATTTGCAAAAACGAAAGGTATGAAAAATGGTTTCGTAATGAATCATACCGACATTGCCAAAACAATAAAACTTGCTATAAATCAAGCGCAACAAAGCAGTGGAGTTGAAATAAAAAATGCTTATATATCTTTTGGCGGAATCGGTCTTGAATCTTTTTATGCATCAGGAAAAACAATTATCGGCAGAGTTGATTCAGAAACAACCGATGAAGATTTGGAGATGCTCGTTAAAAATGCTCGGCGTTCAATAAATACAAAATTAAAAAACAAAAGAATAATCCATACAATACCTTTGCGTTACACTCTTGACTCAGAAGAAGTTCTTGGCTCACCAATAGGTATGAAGGGCTCAAAGCTTGAAGGCGATATATTGTTTATAACCGCAAAGGAACCGCAATTATCTGATTTAATAAACACTATCGAATCACTGGACATAGCCGTTGATGATGTTATCGCCTCACCGATAGCGTCAAGTATTGTAACACTAAATAAAACTCAAAAAATGGCAGGTGTCGGACTTGTAAATATAGGCGCAGAAACAACATCAATAGCTGTTTTTGAAGATAATGTGCCAATTTCAGTACATATTATACCAAGTGGGTCCGCTGATATTACAAATGATCTCGCTCTGGAATTCAAAATTTCTTTGGTAGAAGCAGAGCAGTTAAAATTTGGTGTTGTCAGCGATACGGATTATCCTAAAAAGCGCCTTGATTCCACAATTCAAAAATCAACGAAAAAAATTCTAAAACAAATTGATGACCATTTAAAAACAATTGATAAATCCGGACTATTACCCGCAGGAATTATTTTTGCCGGAGGAGGCTCTTCCATATCCGGATTAGAGATATTATCCAAATCTGTTTTAAAACTGCCAACAGATATAGCCTCGTTAAAAATAGCCCCCCAACAATTAAAAAATTCAGTGTGGGATGTAGCTTACGGACTGTGTGTTATAGGAGCTGAAAATGAAAAATCTGCAAGGATATTTCCACAAATACCAAA
>JALSPS010000106.1 GCA_026985835.1 Candidatus Kaiserbacteria bacterium | reverse complement strand
TAACAAACTTCCAAACATAGATTCAGAACGAATTTGTAGATTCTTTTGTTCTGTCCACATCTTTAATCAGAGTTTGATCCTAGCTCAGGGTGAACGCTGGCGGCGTGGATAAGGCATGCAAGTCGTGTGGGTTTAGACCCACGGCGAACGGGGTAGTAACACGTAGGAACATACCCTCAAGTTGGGCATAACCCGGAGAAATCCGGAATAATTCCCAATAGTCTAAGCGGTTTTTAACTTGCTTAGTAAAGCTCCGGCGCTTGAGGAGTGGCCTGCGTAGTATCAGCTAGTTGGTAGTGTAATGGACTACCAAGGCTAAGACGCTTAGGGGAGGTGAGAGCCTGACCCCCACCATTGGGACTGAGACACGGCCCAAACTCCTACGGGAGGCTGCAGTCGAGAATCTTCCGCAATGCCCGCAAGGGTGACGGAGCGACGCCGCGTGGTGGATGAAGCACTTCGGTGCGTAAACACCTTTTATAGGGGAGGAAGTTTATTGACGTTACCCTATGAATAAGGGGCTCCTAATCACGTGCCAGCAGGAGCGGTAATACGTGAGCCTCGAGTGTTACCCGGATTCACTGGGCGTAAAGGGTGTCTAGGTGGTTATGTTAGTCGCAAGTCAAATACCGAAGCTTAACTTCGGACTCGCTTGCGAAACGGCATAACTAGAGGGTGTGAGAGGTCTGTGGAACTCATAGTGTAGGGGTGGAATCCGTTGATATTATGGGGAACGCCGAAAGCGAAAGCAGCAGACTGGCGCATTCCTGACACTGAAGCACGAAAGCGTGGGTAGCGACCGGGATTAGATACCCCGTTAGTCCACGCCCTAAACGATCCTCGCTAGCTTTTGGGAGCATCGACCCTTCCAGAGGCGAAGCTAACGCGTTAAGCGAGGCGCCTGGGTAGTACGAGCGCAAGCTTAAAACTCAAAGGAATAGACGGGGGCTCGCACAAGCGGTGGAGCGCGTGGCTTAATTCGTAGATAAGCGAAAAACCTTACCAGGACTTGAAACCTAACTGCACGACTTGAGAAATCAAGTTTCCTTCGAGGGTGTTAGGCAGGTGATGCATGGCTGTCGTCAGTTCGTGTTTTGAAATGTTCCCTTAAGTGGGGTAACGAACGCAACCCTCGTTGTCTGTTACAAGTGTCAGGCAAGACTGCCCCCTCACGGGGGAGGAAGGTGAGGATGACGCCAAGTCAGCATGTCCCTTTGACGTCCTGGGCTGCACACACGCTACAATGGTCACCACAGAGGGGCGCAATGCGGTAACGCGGAGCAAATCCCTAAAAGTGGCCCCAGTTCGGATTGAGGTCTGCAACTCGACCTCATGAAGCCGGAATCGCTAGTAATGGCCAATCAGCACGTGGCCGTGAATACGTTCTCGAGCCTTGTACTCACCGCCCGTCAATACAAGGGAGCTGGGAGTACCCAAAGTCCGTCTTCATGGCGGCCTAAGGTAAACTCAGTGACAAGGTATAAGTCGTAACAAGGTACGGCTACCGGAAGGTGGTCGTGGATTTATTCCGATTGGAACTGTTGAGCATTGCGTACGCATGCTTAACTTATGGGCGATTCTCGTTCTTTACGAGAGGGTAATTGCGTTGATTCCCTTCGCTACGCATGACATTTTGGAAAGACAAAAGTAGATGAGCAAGACAAAAGAGTATATTTCCTTAAATAAAAACCCGAGATTCTCTCGGGTTTTTATTTTTAAACTGGAAATGAGATTTATTTTTGATATACTACGCCGAGAGCGAATATATGCGCGATTAGCTCAGATGGTTAGAGCGCACGACTGATAATCGTGAGGTCCCAGGTTCAATTCCTGGATCGCGCACCAGAATTTAAATACCTATGAAGTTTATAAATGAACTTAAAAAATTGAATTTGCCAACTGAACACTATGTTTTATTCGGTAGCGCTCCACTGGCCATTCGTAATTTGAGAGAGAATAATGATTTGGACATATTGGTTAGCGATGAGCTTTGGCAAAAATTATTAATCAAATTTTCAACTCATTTTCATAATAACCCTCCTTCATTAAAAATTGGAAATCTGGAAATTTTTAATACCTGGATTGATTTTGGAGTAGAAAAAACAATTTTAATAAAAGATGCAGAATTTATTGATGATTTGCCTTTTGTGAAATTGAAATACTTTTTGTTATGGAAAAAGAAAATGAATAGAGAAAAAGATAAATTAGACATAAAACTTTCAGAAACATATTTAGGTAATCATAGATAATTTTTTTAATTTTGATATAGTTTTATTATGGAAAATTTAAATAAAGATGAGGACTCTAAATTAGAGCCAAATAATTTAAGACATAGAATCGAAAATTTGGTTGTTGCTCTTGAAAACATAGAAGATGTAATAAAAACCAGGCTTTCTTTTAGATATGCTCTTATGAGAGGTATATTACAAGGGCTTGGTTTTGTGATAGGTTCAACAATCGTTGCCGGAATTTTGTACCTTTTTATTACGCAATTTATCAGTCCTGATTTTATAAAAAATATCACACTTGATGAAGTTACAAAAACGAAATAATTTATCGCCATTATTTCTTTTGTTTTCAACAAATCGGTTCTAGACTAGCTTTAAAATTCATTTTGAAATAACTTATCCACACAAAATTGTGCTTTCCGGATATGTTATACTAAGATTCAAGAAAGATTATTAGTCCCGGTTTAACGCAAGAGTTCTGTTGAGTGCGCTGACTTGCGAAAAACCTTATAAAAATTTATATGGTTGAGAAAATAATAAAAAGAGATGGCAGTTTAGATATCTTTGATGTAATGAAAATAGCCAATGCTATTAGGAAAGCTTTTGAAGCGTATGATAAAGAAAATGTTAATGATGATGAGATTGAACGCCTCGCTGAGAAAACCTTAGATAGGGTTGATGAAGTGTATGCGGGGACGGATAGGACTCCGACTGTTGAACATGTGCAAGACATAGTGGAAAATACTTTGATGAAGGAAGGGTATCTTGAAGTCGCAAAGCTTTATATAGTTTATAGAAATGAACGAGCACAAAAGAGAAAAGAGGAACATGACAAGCTCGTAAAACAATTTGAAAACAAAAAACTCTATGTAATTAAAAGAAATGGCAAAAAAGAGAAATTTGATATAGGAAAACTTGAAAGGACATTTAATGTTGTAAGCAGGGGAATGCGCAGAGAATGTAAATTTTCGGATTTCATAGAGGCGTTCAAAAAAAATATAGTTCCCGATATGAAAACGGAGGACATAAATAAACTCTCCGTTAAAACAGCTATTGATCTTGTTTCTACAACAAATATAAAATGGCAACATATTGCAGCACGTTTTTATTTAGGCGGACTTTATACTCAAGCAATGAGGAACAGAAAAATTTCTTTTAAGGAAGTTTACAGTCCGGAATCATATAAAAATCTTTTTGATTCATATATCAAAGAAGGTCTTTATTACAAAGATTTTTACAAGTATTATTCCGAGAATGATATTTTGGAAGCCG
The DNA here is from genome assembly GCA_026985835.1 of Candidatus Kaiserbacteria bacterium. Taxonomy (GTDB): domain Bacteria; phylum Patescibacteriota; class Minisyncoccia; order Phycocordibacterales; family UBA2100; genus S143-145. The sequence goes on along the minus strand of JALSPS010000106.1, from coordinate 1,511 downwards.
GTAAACATCTGAGTATGAAGACTGATGATGAATATGAGTATACAACCGTTCTTTCTTTCGGTAACAGGTATTTAAACAATCCAAACGGTGTCGTGCGAGAGTTACCGCAAGAGATGTATATGTCTGTCGCTTTATTCCTAGCTATTCCGGAGCCTGAAAAAAAGCGCCTAAATTATGCCATAGAATTATATAAATATATTTCTGGTCAATATATTTCACTTCCCACCCCTACACTTTTGAATGCTCGTACAAATTATCATCAATTATCCAGCTGTTTTAAATTAAATGTTGAGGATGATTTGCGCGCAATTTATCACTCGGTGGAGAATATAGCTCAAATATCAAAATTTGGAGGAGGAGTTGGTGTGTATTTGGGAAATATCAGACCTCGTGGCGCTTCTATTCGTGGAGTGAAAGGTGTTGCCGGAGGTGTAAATCCATGGATAAAGGTTATCAATGCCACAGCGGTCGCCGTTAATCAACTTGGTGCTAGAGCCGGCGCGGTTTCTGTAACTCTTGATATGTGGCATTTGGATATTTTTGATTTTTTGGATTTGCAAACTGAAACCGGAGATATACGAAATAAAGCGTTTGATATATTTCCTGCAGTTTCAATTCCGGATATATTTATGCGACGCGTAAAAGCAGACGAAAAATGGACTATTTTTGATCCACACGAAATAGAAAAAGTTTATGGTAAAAGACTTCAAGATTATTTTGGTAAAGATTTTGATGAATTTTATGAACGGTTGGAAAAAAGCAGAAAGCTTGAGAATAAACGCGTTGTTCGCGCCAAGGAATTGTTTGTAAAATATCTCAAGGTTGTTGTTGAGACGGGTATGCCCTATGTCTTTTTTAGAGATTTAGTTAATAAAAAGAATCCAAATTCTCATGTGGGTAATATATATTCCACTCAACTTTGTACGGAAATTTGTCAAAATACCAGTCCAAGTAAATTTATTGAGGAGAAATTTGAGGATGGCACCATTGAGATAAGTTATGAAGTAGGAGATACGGTTGTATGTAATTTGGCATCTATTAATGTTGCAAAGGTAAATACAAATGATGTTATGAAAAAAGTATTTCCAGTTATGGAACGCGCTCTTGATAATGTTATTTCTTTAAATTACTACCCTATAGAAGAGGCAAGGCAAACAGCTTTGAAATACCGTTCCATTGGTATCGGTTATTTGGGATTGGCTGAGTATTTGGCTGTAAATCATTTGCATTATGATTCTGAAAAAGCCCGCGCAGAAGTTGATAAATTGTTTGAGCGATATGCATATCATACATATCGCGCAAGTGTGGACCTGGCAAAAGAAAGAGGACATTATAAATTATTTCCCGGAAGTGAGTATTCAAAAGGTAGGGTTTTAGGAAGAGGTTCTGTATGGTTTGAAAAAAATACAAAATATGGCAAACAATGGAGCAAACTTCTTGCAGATATGAAAGAATTTGGTACCAGATTTGGATACCACACAGCTCCGGCCCCAAACACATCAACCGCAGGA
>JALSPS010000105.1 GCA_026985835.1 Candidatus Kaiserbacteria bacterium | reverse complement strand
AAGTGAGTTGCAAAACTCTATAGCTTTATCAAAGTTAAAGGATGTTTGCGGCGCGCCGGATGCCACGGCTAGTTGAGAAGTTGGGGGTGTGGCCCCGGCGCCGAAGGCGCCGGGGATTGAATTATCCAAAAAATCTGCATCCCTACTCAGGTTTTGTTCTTGAGGGGGGTTCCCGGAAAAAAGCTCAAACAAATTATCCACCCACCCGGCTCTTGCAACAGAAGGAGAAACTGATAAAAAAATTACCGATAATAAAACAAAGATAAAAGATGTTGTTATTTTTTTCATATTCAGATTTTAACATCAAAGCAAAAAAACAAAATCGGCATTTGTGGATAAATAAAAATGCAAACATCCTCTCTTATGTTAGACTGTCAATATGAAATATGATTTTATCTCAATAGGAGATGTTACAACAGATGCATTTATAAAACTCAAAAATGCCTCTGTTTGGAATGATGCCGGCATAGAAAAACTATGTATGAATTTTGGCGACAAACTTGAATACGAAAAAGTTGATATTATCCACGGTGTCGGCAACTCCGCAAACGCAGCCGTCGCTTCCGCGAGAGTGGGCTTAAATACAGCAATCATTACCAATATAGGAAAAGATGAAAGAGGAAGTTCCGCAAAACAAATTTGGCAAAACGAGAAAATTTCTCTTGAATTTGTTACGGAACACGAAGATATTCCAACACATTATCATTTTATTATGCGTTTTGGAGCGGAACGAACAATTTTAATAAAACATGAAAACTGGCCATATTTACTCCCTCAATTTCCAGAAGCTCCAAAGTGGATATACTTCTCAAGTATTGGAGAAGGTAAAGAACATTTTCATCACGAGGTGGCGGAATTTATAAAAGCAAACCCAAATACCAAACTCGCATTTCAACCCGGTACATTTCAAATAGCCCTTGGTATTAAAAAAATAAAAAAACTTTATGAAAATACCGAGATATTTTTCTGTAACAAAGAAGAGGCTGAACGAATTCTTGCCCCTGAAGAAAACATACCGCAAACCCAAAGTTCAACTGAGCATATAATAAACTTGATAAAATTAATACAAAAAAACGGTCCTAAAATTGTAGTAATAACAGATGGGCCACGCGGAGCATTTGCCGGTAATCAAAATGCGCAATTCTATCATATTCCAATGTATCCGGATATTGCTCCTCCAAAAGACAGAACAGGCGCAGGTGATGCTTTTAGTTCAACTGTTGTGGCATTTCTTGCAAAAGGAATGCCTCTTGAAGATGCTCTTTTGCGAGGTCCGATAAACTCAATGAATGTGGTTCAATATATAGGAGCGCAAGCCGGACTCTTATCCACAGATGAGATTGAAAGGCTCTTGCAAAGCGCGCCTGCGTGTTATAATATAACAACTATAGCTTAGGTATTATTTTATTGGTTTTAATATAATTATGAAAATAAATTTCAAAAACAAAGAAGGTTTTACCCTTATTGAACTTTTGGTCGTAGTTGCAATTATCGGAATGCTCGCATCTTTGATTCTTGCAAGTTTAAATTCGGCCAGAACTAAAGCGCGCGATTCTCGTCGCTTGTCTGATTTAAAAGAAATTGCAAATCTTATTACGGTTAACGAAACAAGTCCCGAGGGAGCTATAGGCTGTTCCGGAAATGTAAACAACTGCTCAAGTGTTACCGGCCTTGAAGCGCTATCCCGCTTTAAAGATCCGTCCGGAGCAACAACTGTATGCTCTGCTAATCCGAATGGAGTTTGCCAATACGCCCTTTCAAGAGCATCAGGAAGTGGAAATCCAACATATGGCAATTGGAAAGTCTGCTCATACGCTGAAAAAAGCGCCGGGAGCGCGCGCTCAAATGCCGGTCCGATTTCAATCTCCTCAAATGACTTATCTGTTCATGCAGGTTGTAACTGATTTTGTTGGTTAAGTTAATTAGTGCCCCGAGTTTGGCAAAGCCAAACTCGGGGCATATTTATAAGCAATTATTCAATTATTCATCCAAAGCGGTTACAATTTTACTTGTTATCGTTTTGCTATCAAGACCATATTCACGCATAAGTTCCTCCGGTGTTCCGGATTGACCAAATCTGTCTTGCACACCGATAAAAATCATTTTTTTTGGCATATTTTTAGCTAAAAGTTCAGCAATCGCGCCTCCAAGCCCACCGGTAATTTGATGAGTCTCAGCAGAAACAACAAGCTCCGTATTCTTTATATATTTCAAAATCGTTTCCTCATCGAGAGGTTTTATTGTATGAGAATTTAAAACGACAGTTTTAACACCTGAATCCTCAAGAGCTTTTGCAGATAAAAGCGCTTGATATACCATAGGTCCGACTGCGATTATGGCAACACGAGGATTTTCACTTTCCCAAACACTGTAAGCCCTGCCAATTTTAAAGGGGGTATCTTCATTGGTAACAAGCGGAGTTTTTTCTCTCGCAAGGCGTAAATAAGCTGGCTTGTCGGTTTTTGCAATCGCAAGAGTCGCTTTTTTTGCTTCGGTAGCATCAGCCGGTACAATAATATCCAAGTTTGGAATTGGGCGCATTATTGCAATATCCTCTATAGCTTGATGAGACCCGCCATCCGGACCAACAGACACCCCTGCGTGAGAACCTACAACTTTAACAGGTACATCATTATAACAAATTGTTGTACGAATTTGCTCCCAATTCCTACCGGGATTAAACATCGAATAACTTGAAATAAATGGAATTTTACCCATAGCCGCCATTCCTGATGCCAAACTTGCCATATGCTGTTCCATAATACCGGTTTCTATAAACCTTTCCGGAAATTCATTCGCAAATAAATGCATCTTTGTACTTTTAAGTAAGTCTGCGCAAATTCCAACAATTCTATCATCATTCTTTCCAGCTTCAAGTAAACCCTCCCCGAAACCGGAACGCAAAGCAACCTGCTCCACATCACTATCAAAAACATTTTTATTTGCAAAGTTTGTTAACATAATTATTAATTAGCCGTTAATTCGCTTATTGCCATTTCTCCTTCCTCTTTTGTCGGAGCCTTACCGTGCCACTCGGGCTTTCTTTCAAACTCCTTTACGCCACGCCCGGGAACAGTTATGGCAATAATGACACTGGGCATATCATTCACATTTTTTGCCAGATTAATCGCTTGATCTAAATCTTCAAAAGAATGTCCATTAACTTCCTGAGTATGCCAACCAAAGCTTTCAAATTTCTCTTTCAGTGGTTCAAGAGGCATAACATCGTGCGTATAACCGTCTATTTGAATGTCATTTCTGTCTATAATTGCGATGAGGTTATGTATACGCTCCTTTCCTGCGTGCATAAATGCCTCCCAGTTTTGTCCTTCGTTTAATTCTCCATCTCCAAGCAAGCAGTAAAAGAATTTATCCGAATAAGGATTAATCATATCCTCCGCCAATGCCATTCCCAGAGCTTGCGATAATCCACTTCCAAGCGGGCCGGAGCTTGTTTCTATTCCCGGTAAATATCCTTTATGAGGATGCCCTTGCAATCGTGAATGAAATTTTCTAAGAGTTTGCAATTCTTCAAGTGGAAAATACCCCGCTCGCGCCATCACTGCATACAAAACCGGCGCAATATGCCCATTTGATAATATAAGCCTATCTCTATCTTCCCATTGCGGATCATCAGGTTTGTGACGCAAGATATGAAAATATAAAAATGTAAAAACATCTGCCATTCCAAGTGATCCGGCTGTATGCCCCGATCCGGCTTCAACAAGCATATTTATAATATCCACCCTAACATCCTTTGCAATCGTTTGAAGTTTTTTTATTTTTTCATCTGTTATCATATATTAAGCAAATCATCTTGATTTGTTGCCCCTCCCGTATCAACAGGTGTTGAATTTGAGCTTGGCCAAGCAAAAAACATAACAACCACGGCAATTAACCCTATTACTACAAGAACAATTTGCGCTTGCTTTTCATTTTTTGCCAAACCATACTTTATTACAAGAGCCACAAGCCCTGTCGGCCCCTGACCCAAATCAGGACGAGCATATTCCATTCCAGGTTCATCAAATTGAATGTTACTCATAATTAATTTATTAACTGTTAATTATCTTAATTTTAAAGCAATTCTTATTTTTTACAAACTCTATTGTGCACAATCATTTATCTTTTGTATGCGTCTTATATGTCTTTCTTCTTCTGAAAAATTGGTTTCTAAAAACTTTTTAATAGCTTTTTTTGCATCATCTATCGTTATAAATCTCGCTCCAATACTCAATATATTCGCGTCATTGTGCATTCTTGCGGATTCAATTATATCAATTTCATTTCCCATCGCGTCTTTTTGAATAGAATCCGAAGGGCCATAATACACAACCGCTCTCACATTTTTAAATCTATTTGCGCAAATTGCCTCTCCTTGCCCGGAACCTCCAAAAATAATTGCCTTATTTAATGGACTTTTTGAAACTTCAAGAGCTGCTTTTGAAATAAAATCAGGATAATCATCATTTATATCAAAATTAAAAGCGCCTAAATCATTCACATCATATCCAAGTTCAACTAAAAAATCTTTAATTTTATTTTTCAGTTCCAAACCAGCATGATCAGTTGCCAAAAAAACTTTCATATTATAATTTTATTGATAAAATGTGATGCAAAAGACTGCTTGCGTAACCAACCTCATTATCATACCACGCAAGAATTTTAACGAGCTTTCCTGCGGTACGCGTCATTGATAAATCTGCAATTGAGGCCTTCGGTCTTCCTAAAATGTCAGTTGAAACAAGTGGCTCATCTGTGACCGCAAAAACCCTTTTCCATTTTTCCATTTGCGCGGATGTTTTAAGAATTTCATTTATTTCTTCTTTTGTCTTTTCTGTTTTTGCGATAAATGTCAAATCTGCTATAGACCCTGCAGGAACAGGTACGCGAAGAGCTATGCCATCAAATTTCCCCTCAAGATTTTTATGGGCTTTTGCCGTTGCCTTGGCTGCACCTGTTGTTGTGGGGATTATATTTATTCCCGCTGTTCTTCCTCTCCTTAAATCTTTTTTATTTATTGAATCCACTATGGATTGAGTTGCGGTATATGCATGAATTGTATTAAGAAGCGCTGATTCTATTCCAACGGCTTCTTCCATAATTCCAACAATCGGATTGATTGAATTTGTTGTACAAGAAGCATTTGAGCTTATTTCACATGTATTCAATTTTTCCTCATTTGCTCCTACTAATACTGTGGTAGCATCATTTGAAGGCGCTGATATTACAACTCTTTTAGCTCCGGCATCTAAATGCGCTTGAGCTTTTGATTTATCTCTAAAAAACCCCGTGCTTTCAACAACTATATCAATGTTCATTTCTCTCCACGGTAAATTTTTCGGGTCCTTTTCTTGAAAAAATTTTATCTTTGCAAGAGGACTTATATCAAACCTCCCATAAACAGAATCATATTTCAATAAGTATTCGAGATTAGTTTTTTTTGCCAAATCATTTATAGCAACAATCTGTATATTTTTATTTACAGAAGCAAGTTTATAAAAAGCTCTTCCAATTCTTCCAAATCCGTTAATTGCTACGCGTATCATCTTTCTTTCCAATTAGGAGTAATATCTACTGTGGCCATGATTTGATCTTTTTCCCCGGGGATATACTCCAGCTCCTCATTTTTGTGATTTACAACATAGCATTTCTTTACTTTAAATGTTGTTTTTTGGTTTATTGGTTGAGATGCTGAATATATTGCGCTTGAATTAAATCCTTCCCCAAATTTGTCCCAGTAGAGTCCGTCACTTGATTCTATATCACAATAATTTAGTCCAATGGTATATAGAATTATAGTAGTTCTTTCGCCTTCTCTTACAAGTCTTGGATAGGTAAATATCGCTACATACTTCTTGTCTGGAGTGGGTGGCCAGTTTTCTCTGGTTATATCATCAGGTATTGGCAAGTTTACAGGACCAAGAGACGGATCATCTGTCGCCGTGGCGGTTACTCTTGTGGGATTTCTTGGTGGTTGCTCCCCTGGTGGCTCCGGAGGTGTTTCTCCAGGTGAACATGTTGGACATGAAGGAGGAATGTATGGCGGAGTTGTGGTACAAACCGTCGCCTCTTTTATATTACACTTTGCATTACAACCCACAGTACCCGTTTTTTGAACACCGCACATATCAATTGCAGTACAAGAATCTCCAACAGCTTTTTCCACACCATTTATTGTAAATTTTGGTATCTCGGGAACCTGCGCGGAACAAGAACCGGAGCATATTGGTAAATCAATGTATCCTTCAGGTGTGCCCTCCGCATCAGCATATTCTCCATCCATTCTACATGTTGCGAGTGTATTTTCAGAACTGGTAAAAATAGGATCAGACGATGCAGAATTATAAGGAGACCCAGATTCTCCCACATCCACCATAGAACCACCCTGGCTCCCAATTCCGTACTCCGCAAAAACCAGAGAAAATGCCAATAATGATATTGATATCATTATTGCGATTATTATATT
>JALSPS010000104.1 GCA_026985835.1 Candidatus Kaiserbacteria bacterium | reverse complement strand
TTAATTATCATTGTTTTTAAATGGTATTCTTATTTCTCTGAGCAATGCTTGCGCTTCATCTTTTGTCTTGGCGGTTGTTACAATTGTAATACTCATACCAAAAACATCCTTGAGTTCTTCATCAGAAGTTTCCGGAAATATGGTGTGCTCTTTAATGCCTATTGTGTAATTATTCATATCATCAAACGCATCAGCTGAAAGCCCGCGAAAGTCTCTTGTACGAGGAAGCGCTATATGAATAAGCTTATCCAAAAATTGATACATACGAGCGCCACGCAATGTAACCTTATACCCAACCACATTACCTTCTCTCACTTTAAACCCAGCAATTGATTTTTTAGCAACCGTTTCTGCAGGTTTTTGACCGGTAATACGCGCGAGTCTATCTTTTATTAGAGCCACTTTATTTCTATCTTTCACAGAGCCAATTCCAGTTGAGATGACAATTTTTTCTATATGAGGAGCTTGCATTTTATTTTTATAACCAAAACGCTCCTTTAGCGTATCAAATAAATTTTTTATTATTTCTCTTGTTGATTTCATAATAATTATTTAATCTCCGCACCACTTTTAACAGCAATTCTAACACGGGCTCCACTATCAGTTCTTTTAATCTTAACTCGTGTGGGCTTGCCGGTTTTTGGATCCGCTATTGCAACATTAGACACATCAATTGGCATCGCAACATCAATTATTTGACCTTTTGAACCTTGTGTTTTTGGTTTTAGATGTTTTTTTGCTATGTTTACACCCTCAAGAATAACCTTTCCAACACTTGGCATAGCCTTTATTACAACAGATGTTTTACCTTTGTCTTTTCCAGCTATAACTATTACTTTGTCTCCTTTTTTTATCTTCATAATTTTTTATAAAATTTCAGGGGCAAGAGATCCCACCTTCTGATAACCGGCCTCAACCACCTCTCTTGGAATCGGTCCAAAAACACGATTTGCCTTTGGTTCTTTTTTCGCTTTATCAACAATCACAACAGCATTATCATCAAACCTTATATAAGAACCATCTTTTCGCCTGTATGCTTTTCTTTGCCTTACAACAACGGCGCGCAAAACATCTTTTTTCTTTACTTGCTTACGAGGTTCGGCTGATTGCACAGCTATAACAACCTCATCCCCAAGTTGCGCGTAGCGTCTTTTTGAACCTCCAAGTACTTTGAAAACGCGTCCTATTTTTCCTCCGGAATTGTCCGTTATTTTTACTATTGACTGTGGTTGTAACATAATACTATTTTATTAATTCAAAATGTTTTCTTTTGGAAATTGGTCGCACCTCTTTAATTTTAACTTTATCTCCAATTTCTGTGGTATTCCCTTTGTCGTGAACCAAATACTTTTTAACTCGTTTTATAAATTTCTTATATTTCGGGTGTTTTACAAAACGAGTTACCGCAACCTTTATCGTATCTTGCGAGGAAATCGCAACAACCTCCCCTTTTAAAACTTTTCCATTTTTTTCTTTTTTATCATTCATAAGCTATTTGTTATCGGATTTTACTCGTTTATTGATTTCAGTCAAGATGCGAGCTATATCTCTTTTCAAATTACGCGCAGTCTTTACATTTTTAATCTGAGAAGTGGCTGAATCAAATCTAAAGCTTAAAAGTTTTTGGCGCAACTCCTTCAAGCTCTTTTGCAAATCTCCTATGCTTTTTTTGTGTAAATCTTTCATAATTAAATTCTAGTTACGATTTTTGTATTCACCGCAAGTTTTGTTCCCGCTTTGCGAAGAGCTTCGCGCGCTATGTCCTCTGGAACTCCGTCAACTTCAAATAATACCCTTCCCGGCCTTACATCAAATACGTATCCTTGGGGGTCGCCTTTTCCCTTTCCCATTCCAACTTCAGCAGCTTTCGCGGTGTATGGCCTATCTGGGAAAACCCGTATCCACATCTTTCCAATCTTCCCCATTGTTCTTACAATAACCCTACGAGCCGCCTCAATCTGATTTGATGTAATACGAGCTTGTGATGTTGCCTTTAGCCCATAAGAACCAAAAGCAACGGTTACGCCACGAGTTTCCGGACGAACCATTTTTTTAGGGTTTTTGCGTCCTGTTTGCCACTTTCTATGTTTTGCTTTTTTTGGAAACAACATAATAATCTATTTATCAAAAACTTCACCTTTATAAATCCAAACTTTTATTCCAAGTTTTCCTTGTGGGATCATTGCGTACTCAGTTGCGTAATCAATATCGGCCCTAAGGGTTTGTAAAGGAACACGCCCTTTTCTAAGCCATTCTGCGCGAGCCATATCAGCCCCGCCAAGACGCCCAGAAACTCTTATTCTGACCCCTTCAACATCTCTGTTTGCCATTACTTTATCTATCGTTTGTTTTAGTACACGACGATGTGGCATACGCTTTTCCAGACCTTCCGCAACCATATGCGCTACAATTGAAGCATGTGATTCCGGAGATCTAACCTCCTGAACATCAATTTTTATATTTGGCATATTCTTGCCAAGTTTTAATTTTTTGAGAGCTTTTTTTATATCATTCAAAAGTTTCTCGCTTTCTTCTCCATTTCTACCTATTACCATTCCGGGTCTTGAGGTATGAATTGTAAGATTTAGAGTTTTTGCATTTCGTGTAATCTCAACCTTATCTACATAAAACCCCCTCAAGCGCTTTTTAAGGAATTCTCTAATTGTTGTGTCTATTGCAAGATTTCGTCTAAAATCAGCTTTTGTATTCGCAAACCATCGTGATTTCCAGTCACGAATTATTCCTAATCTATGCGCATATGGATGTACTGTATGTGTCATAATTACTTATTATTTTTCGCCCAACCTGACGGTTATTTTACTTGTTCTTCTTCTAAATGGCGCAGCTCGACCAAAAGCGCGTGGTCTCCATCTTCTCATTGATAAACCTTGATCTACAAAAATTTCTTTAACAATAAGTTTTGATGCTTCAGCAGTATCTCCGGCATTTGCAAGAGCGGACTCAATTAGTTTTTTAATTACCGGAGCTGATTTTTTATCCGAAAAGCGCAAAACAGTGATAGCTTTGCTAACAGGCATACCGCGAACCAAACTTGCGATAAGCCTTACTTTTCTTGGTGATTGTCCGTAATTTTTTAAAAATGCTTTCATATTTATTCAAATTATTTGGCAGCCTTGGCAGCTTTAGCGGCAGCGATTTCAGCCTCGCGCTTTTTTTGCTCAAGTTCCTTTTGCATTTTACCTCCGTGTTTTCTAAATGTTTTTGTGGGAGCGAATTCTCCAAATCTATGACCAACCATTTCATCATTTACAGTAACGGATATAAATTTATTACCATTATGAACATCAAATGTAAATCCAATAAATTCAGGAGCAATTTGGGACCTGCGCGCCCACGTCTTTATAGCCCCATCTTCTGGTTTTCTATTAGAAACTTTTTTTAAAAGTTTCTCGTCTATATATGGACCTTTCTTTAGTGATCGTGTCATAATAATAAACAATCGCTCAAGCGAGCGTAAGGGTATATTACGCGATTTAAACCTAAAAGTCAAATTTTTATCCAACCCCTCTCACTTTGCGCATAAGTTATGTATAAATTATAAAAAATTACCTGAAATCACAAAATTGTTGAGGTTATTTGATAAGTTCAACCTCTAGCGGATCCGGATAAGTTTTTCCTTCTTGCGCATTACATTGTGCCGTATTACAACTTAATTTTGATCCTATACCTTTAACCGCTATATCAAGATTTGCATTATTTTCAAATATCATATCATACAGACTTGCAAAAGCGGCTCTGTTTTTCCTTCTTTTAAATTTACCAAGCTGTATTCCGGTATAACTGTTTTCTATTTTAGTATTTTTTATTGTCAAAACTCCATCTTTTTGCAAAAGTATACCATAATTAACATTGTCTTTTATGACTGAGTCTTCAATCGTTAAATGCGCTTCACCGAATGAGTTTATTGCTCCATAATAATCATCATACCTATGATAACCGGCATATTTTATTTTAGTATGTTTTATATTTGCTTGAGCAAGTTTCCCATTATTTATTACACTGATACCTTTCCAATCTCCATGATTTGGAGACTCTAGTTCTGTTGCATATGTTATCCCTTCTCCTTTAATATCATCATCTAATACAGATGTAAAAATAACTGGGCTTTCCGAAGTACCATTTATATTTAAATTTCCATATACTATTAAATGTCCCTTATTTTTAACAGCATCTCCAGGGCTATACATATCTGCAAAACCTTTTATTATCACTCCGGGATCTATATTTAATTCACCATTAATGTAAACTGTGTTGGTTAGAACATAAGGTATTTGATTGTGATGCAATGTAACTGATTCATTCTCTGGAACAGCTGTGCTTTCAAATGTTATGCCGTTTATAAGATTCCCAGAAGCCGAATTTTCAGAGTATGAACCAATTCGCCCATGACTCCTTATAGCTTCTGCCTTATTATCTATAAACTTATTATTTTTTACCAAAAAACCATTTGATTCAACATATTCCGTATGAAGACCGATTTTATTATTTTTAAATTCTGAATTCATTAGTTTAAAATCACTTTTTCCAACCACTCTCAATCCGGCAGAATATCTCCCTTCAAAATTATTATCTGTAAAAAATGAGTGATTTATTGTACTTGCACTATCATTTAACGAAACTGCATTTTCTTTTGAAAAGCTAATTCGCGTATTATTCATATCAAAAGATGCGTTTTGCGCATAGACAGATGCATTCATATATTCTTTTGGCAAACCTGGATTTCCGCCATAAAGAAGATCCGTATAATTAAAAGATGATCCATCAGAGTAAATTATAATTCCTCCCCAATCTCCCGGCTCTGGAGCAGTTTTGTCTTTATCAAAATTGGTATCTCCTGCAAAAGTATCGTCTTTAAGAGATGTAAATACAATATGAGAATCTTCAGCGCCAATACTTTTTAGTGTACCGTGTACCGTTAATCTTGAATTTGGATTTGCCATTTTTATTACAACACCATCGGTTATTTCAAGGGTTTTGCCTTCCGGTATAACAAAACCACTATCTGTAATTAAATATGGGGAATTTGCTTTTGTTAGAGTTTTGTTTTTTGAGAGGATTGTACTTGCATCTATTTCATAATTTATACTGTTCCTTTCTCCGGGAGTTGCCTTTATATTATCGGCATTACTTATGTATCCATTATTAAGTTTCCATTTTGCGTCATCACCATAAGTAAACGGTTCATATTTTTCCAACGAGTACTCCGTATCGCAAGCTTGTTGTAAGCAAGAATGAACAGTTTCAAATGTTGTGGTTCCGTTTTTTAGCATTATCGTTCTATTGAAATTATCGGGAGCGATACTAAAAATAGCATACTTGCCACCATCCAAAAAACCGGACAGGGTTGTTGTTGCTTCACCCGCAATTATATTCCAAGAATCTAAATTTATTATGGAAGATGAATTATTATAAACTTCAACCCAGCTATCAGCGCCAGATGCAATTTCGTTTATTGTTAGCGGGTGTGAATTTGCAATTATTCGCAATTGTTTTATTGAAGTGTTTAAGAGGGCGTCTTGCGCTTTAATGGTTATTAAATTTGTCTCATTATCTGCCAAAGTAATAGTTGTTGATGACGATATTGATGTCGTGGCATTATTTAAAAATACTCTCTCTGCTTTCAAGGCTCTCCAAGATATATTCACATCGCCCGGGAAAACCAAGCATATGTCCTCAGGATTTGAATTTATACAATTTTGTGCTGATAAAACAATTTGAGGAGGTGTTGAATCCTTTGTTATACTTAATGTTTCTTTTTTTTCTTGATTACCCTTTTTTGCAATTACAGAAATAATGTTTTCACCCTCTTGGAGGGAAATTGTTTGAGTAAAGTTGTTATTATTTATACTCACTGTTGTTGTTGAATGTTTTATTGAAAGAATTACCGTATCCGCATTCGTTTCTCCTTGTATTTGCATCGTGTCTTGTCTTGTCGTTAAATTTTGCGTAGTTAGTTTTAAGAAAAGAGATGGTTCTTCGGGTTTTGAGTTTGATTGTGCTCCTCCTCCGCCAGCCCCAAATGCATATCCGCCGGGAGCAAACGGAGATGGGCTTGGGGACGGGTCTGATGTATATGTCGATTTATTTGGCACCCCTTTTAGTTGTACAGGTGTTAGAGCGAGTTTTTGTTGTTTTGGTTTTGGTGCCGGCGCTGATTTTGTTTTTTGCTTGATTTGCTCAGGCTTGAGTGGTATTTTTGCTGACTTTAATTTTGATGTTTTTTTGGATTTTTGTGGCGCTGGTTTTGGAGCTGGTTTTGGTTTCGTGGTTGGTTTTGCCGGCGCCTTCGGCGCCGGCGCCTTATCAAACGCGTTAAGCGCAGAAGCAAATTGCGTTCCCTTAGGCGCCCCTGCATATGACTCATACTCCTTAAGGGCATTTGCCACCTTTAGCCTTTCTTGCGCGCTCATAATATGATAATACTCGTCTGCTAAATATGCGCCTGATAGTCTTTCATACATATTATCAAGCTCTAAAACTCCAACGCTATCTAACCCGGTGACCGCAAATGGTCCACCTTGCGTTCTATTATCGTATTCATCTATAGCTGTTTTTGCATCAGTATATGATATATTTGCTGTTGCAAGCGTACCGGTCTTCTTTTCCTTTTCAACTTCTCGGAAAAAGAGGTCAAGCAAAGCCACTCCCGAGCCTACTGCTTTGCGCGACAGATGAGCCCAGTAGTCTTGCATAACCGTAGGATTATTTAATTTTGTTTGATTAATGTATTTATTCCCAAATC
>JALSPS010000103.1 GCA_026985835.1 Candidatus Kaiserbacteria bacterium | reverse complement strand
GCCAGTTCTGGTTCCTGCGCTGGCATCTGAAAGGGGTAAAAAACTGACAAAAGAAAATTGGGAGAGTGGTCATAATTTCTCAAGGCAAATGGAGGAGTTGCGTGAGAAATTTTTTGGTACCAAACATAATTTTATGAACAGAAGGGCCACAAAAGAGAAATGTCCCAAAAGACCGCCTGTTCTTTGGTGTCCGTGGAATCCTCCGTGTTGTTAATTCCACCTGCTGGGCCTCGAGCGGGGCGCAATTGTGATCATTCTCGCGAGCAATTGCGATAAGAAAGAAGGATTTTGAGGCGAGATCTTAAAAAGGCGCGATTGGCGATAAGCAGCCTGATTGAGATTGAGCTGAAAGAGCGCGTTTCCGCGATCCGGGTAATCTTCGTTTGTTCTCCAACGGAGTTTCCTGTAATCCTATCTTTCAAGAGGCTGGCGCCGGGTGCGAAGCACCCGGCGCTTATTGATTTATATTTTTTTTCTGGTATAGTTTGCTGGTATGTTAAAAATAAGATTACAAAGAATAGGGCGTAGAAACAAGTCAGCTTTTCGTATTGTTGTTGCGGAGCATACACTTGGTCCAAAAAGCGGTAATTTTACCGAGAGGCTTGGCTCTTATGATCCGCATTCAGACGCAATTGTTTTAGATAAAGAGAGAGCGTCTTATTGGATTTCTGTTGGAGCTCAACCAACAGAAGTGGTTTATAATATCTTTGTAAAAGAGGGTGTTATAGAAGGTAAGCCAAAAAATGTTTTACCTAAGAAAAGCCCGATAATATCAGAAGAGCAGGAAGCTGATTCAGAAAGTGAAGATTCTCAAAACAGTGAAAATGCGGAGGCCGAAAATGTAGCAGATTCAGAAGGTACAAAAGAGGACTCTGCGCAAGAACCTGAAAAAACTCAAGACGAGAGTGAGTCTGCTGATGAAAATAAAGATGGTGAATAATTTTACTTGACCATTTTTTATATTGTGTAATAATCATACCGTCGACCTATGAGTCGGCTTTAATAGTAATAACAAAGTATAATGGAACAAGATCAGGCATTCCTGGAATTCGTTGTTAAAGGGTTGGTTGACAATCCGGACGATGTTAAAATTACAAGAACAGTTGATGAGATGGGAGTTTTGCTGTCTCTTAGCGTTAATCCGGCTGATATGGGAAAGGTTATCGGTCGCTCCGGTAATACTGCAAAAGCAATTCGTACGCTTTTGCGAGTTGTTGGTATGAAGAATGACGCGCGCGTTAATTTAAAAATTGAAGAACCGGAAGGATATGAAAAACCCACTCCAACTCAAACTGAAGAATCTACATCAAGCGAAAATGTTGATCCTCAAGAAGAAGGCGGAGCAAGTATGGATGATGTGAATAATGTTATAGAAGACTTAAAATCTGAATAATTTCAAACCATATTTTAAAAACAAACACAGGCTTGTCGGCTTGTGTTTGTTTTTTTGTTTTGTATTATGTAGAGATGATTAATTTTCATATTATAACTTTGTTTCCGGACACTATAAAACCATATTTAGATGCATCGGTGATTGGGAGAGCGCAAAGAAATAAATTGATTTCGGTTAATTATTATTCTCCCAGAGATTTTACACAAGACAAACATAAAAGGGTTGATAGTGAACCATACGGCGGCGGTCCGGGTATGGTGCTTGAGGCGGAAAGTATATTAAAAGCGATAAGAAAGGCTGTTGGTAAAAAGCGGAATGTTGAATTTATTTTTTTTACACCGTCCGGAAAACAGTTTGATAATACTTTTGCTCGTTCTGTTGCAAAGGATTATAAAAAGACAAAACATATTGTTTTAATATCCGGCAGATATGAGGGAATAGATGCGCGTGTTATTAAAATCTTGAAGCCAAAATTGGTTTCTGTCGGTCCTTTTATACTCTCCGGTGGAGAAATTCCAGCAATGATTTTTGTTGATGCCGTTGCAAGACAAATACCCGGTGTTTTAGGTAAAATAAATTCAATTGAAGAAAATAGGACGGCTTCATCAGAGGTTTATACGAGGCCCGCTACAATGATATGGAGAGGAAAAAAGTATTCAGTGCCAAAAGTTCTTCTCTCTGGAGATCATAAAAAGATAGAGGATTGGAAGAAAAAACATTGATTTATTAAACAAAATCATTATAGTTGATTTTAGGAAACAAACAAAAGGAGAGAAAAATGAGTAATAAGTACCATAAAAATCTTGACTTTATTATAAAAAAGATTACACAGCTAGGATACGAAAAGTTATATTGGCTATTTGATTCATTGGCAGAACATTTTGAAAAGCTCTCTAAGTCTCATTTTAAGAAAAAAGAAAAAACAATTGGAGCGGCGCTCCAGCGAGCAAGTGGCCATTTGGCGGCTGTCGCAAGAGAGCTGAGCACTGTCCTTAACAAACAGCGCGAACAAAAATAATTACACCCCCGCGAGGCGTACGCCTCGCGGGGGTTATCCACACCTTGCTATTGACTTATTGTTGACTTTTGCTAAGAGCTCGGTATAATGCGCATATTATTTGTGAGGATTGTGTTGTGAGAGTGTTGCGGGTGAGAGCCACTTTTTTAATTGTCTTGATTATCAAGATGTTTACATATTTTATTAGATAATTTATTAACCAAAGCGAAGCGCGTTTTAGCGTGTAGCTTTTTGTTTTTATGCAAAATACAAAAAAGGTGGTAAAAAAAGAGTTTGGTAAATTACGCAAACCTATTGTGGAAGTTCCGGACCTGGTCCGCGAACAAAGAGAATCTTTTAAAACTCTCATAGAAAATGGAGTTAAAGAAGTTTTTGAAGAATTTTCTCCAATTGAGGATTATACAAAAAAGAAATTTTCTCTTGATATTTCAAAGTTTACATTTGGTAAACCGGAATATGATGAGCATTATGCAAAATATAAACGCCTTACATACAGTATTCCTCTAAAGGTTCAAGCTACACTTCATAATAAAATAACCGGTGATAAAAAAACACAAGAGATATTTTTGGCAGATTTTCCGTATATGACTCCGCACGGTACATTTATATTGAATGGAATTGAGCGAGTTATAGTTCCTCAGCTGGCTCGTTCTTATGGTGTATTTTTCTTAACGACGAATTTTAAGGGAGTAGATTATTTTGGCGCAAAGATAATTCCGGCTCGTGGCGCATGGGTTGAGATTGAAACGGAACCGGATGGGATTATTTATGTAAAAATAGATAGAAAAAGAAAATTTCCGATAACATCACTGCTGAGAGTTTTCGGTTTAGAAAAGGACGAAGATATTTTAAAAGCTTTTGATAAAAAATACAGAGAGGTGATTGAAAAAAACCTTGAAGCAGATCCTGCAAAAACAGTTGATGACGCTTATCTTGAAATTTATAAGCGTCTCAGAGATGGGGATTTGGCATCTATTGACAATGCAAAAGAATATATAAATGGGCTTTTTCAAAAAGAGAGGTATGACCTGTCAAGAGTTGGCAGGTATAGATTCAATCAAAGATTTGATATGCCTATTGATGAAAAGGCTCTTTCCGAGCAAGTGCTTACTCAAAAGGATTTAATAAAGATAATTGAGAATATAATCACACTAAATAATACTCCTGATGCGGAACCTGATGATATTGACCACTTAGGTTTTAGGAGAGTTCGTTATGTTGGAGAGATGCTAAAACACCAGCTCAGGGTTGGAATGAGTAGAATGAAGCGAAATATACAGGATAGAATGTCTACAGTTGATCCTGATGTAACTCTTCCGGTGCAGTTTATAAACCCGCGCCCATTTTATGCGTCTTTACTTGAATTTTTCTCCACAAACCAACTTTCACAATTTATGGAGCAACACAATATACTTGGAGAACTGGAGCACTTAAGAACGCTCTCAGCGCTTGGTCCAGGTGGATTAACTCGTGAGCGCGCTGGATTTGATGTGCGTGATGTGCATACCAGTCACTATGGTCGTTTATGTCCGATACAAACTCCCGAGGGTCAAAATATCGGTCTTATATTGCGTCTCGCAACTCATGCCAGAGTTAACGAGTTTGGAATAATAGAAACACCATATATAAGAGTTAAAAATGCAAAGGTTACAAATGAGGTTGTATATATGAATGCAATGGAGGAAGAGAAATACAACATAGTACACGCGGCGACAGAGCTTGATTCAAGTGGAAAAATAAAAGAAAAAACAGTTGAAGTTAGAAAAGCTGGAGAGCCGATTTTTGTTAAACGCGAAAATGTTGATTTTATAGAAGTTGATACAAACCAAGCATTTTCTGTGGCAACAACAATGATTCCGTTTCTAGAACACGATGATGCAAACCGCGCTTTAATGGGTTCAAATATGCAAAAACAAGCTGTGCCTTGTATCATTCCCGAAGCGGCATATGTCGCAACCGGTATAGAAGAAGAAGCTGCTCGCGATTCCGGAAGGCTCGTAATTGCTCAAGAAGATGGAGAAGTTAAATATGTTGATGCAAGAAAAATTATTATAAAGAATAAACAAGGAAAAGAGAGAGAATACGGGCTTGTTAATTTTGCGCGTACAAATAATATGTCCGTTTTTCATCAGAGAGCCTCCGTGAGTGTTGGAGATAAAGTAAAAATTGGAGATGTGCTTGCAGATACATCATCTTCTGATAGAGGGCAAGTAGCGCTTGGACAAAATGTCCGTGTTGCATTTATGTCTTGGTCGGGAGCAAACTATGAGGATGCGATTATTATTTCAGAGCGTTTGGCAAAGAAATCAAAATTCGCATCAATTCATATTGAGGAATTTGTTTGTTATGTTCGCGATACAAAACTTGGCCCGGAAGTTACAACACATGATATACCGAATGTCTCAGAATTAAAGCTTAAAAATTTGGATGAAGAGGGAGTTGTTAGAATTGGGGCAGAGGTGCGTCCGGGTGATATTTTGGTTGGTAAAGTAACTCCAAAAGGTGAGATGCAATTAACTCCGGAAGAAAGATTACTTAGATCAATTTTTGGAGATAAAGCGAAAGATGTGAAAGATACATCTCTTAGAGTGTCTGCCGGTAAAAAAGGTCGTGTGATAGGCGTAAAGGTATTTTCAAGAGAAAATGGCGACACTCTTGAGAGTGGGATTATAAAGCGTATTCACATTGAGGTAGCGCAATTAAGAAGTGTTCAAGTTGGAGACAAGCTTGCGGGACGACATGGAAATAAGGGAGTTATATCACGCGTTTTACCGGAAGAGGATATGCCATTTACGGCAGATGGTAAGCCGATAGATATTATTTTAACACCTCTTGGTGTGCCTTCTCGTATGAATTTGGGACAGATTTTGGAGATGCATCTTGGTTTGGCTGCCGAGACACTTGGGTATCAGGCGATTGTGCGACCATTTTCCGGAACAACAGAAGAAGATATAACAGAAGAGTTAAAAAAGGCCGGTTATCCTGAGACCGGAAAGGTGGAGATGTTTGATGGTAGAACCGGAGAAAGATTTGATCAGCCTATTGCTATAGGAAATATGCATTTCTTAAAACTCCATCATATGGTTGAAGATAAGGTTCATATGCGTTCAATCGGTCCATACTCAATCACAACACAGCAACCGCTTGGAGGTAAAGCTCAAAATGGTGGACAAAGAATCGGAGAGATGGAAGTTTGGGCATTTTTGGGATATGGCGCCACATACTCGCTCAGAGAGATTTTGACAATTAAATCTGATGATGTTATGGGAAGAAGCGCGGCGTTTGATGCGATAATAAGGAAAGATAGGGTAAAACAAACAAATATACCGGCAACATTTAATGTGCTTTTGAGACACTTGCGAGGCCTTTCGCTTGATGTCCAATTATTAAAAGAAGGAGAAGATAACTAATAAAGTATTATGGCATACAACAAAAAAAATAAAGAGCGTTTGATATCCGATTTTGACGCTATACAAATAAAACTTGCTTCTCCTGAGAGAGTGCTTGAGTGGTCTCGCGGAGAGGTTACAAAACCTGAGACTATAAATTATAGGACACAGCGACCGGAAAAAAATGGGCTTTTTGATGAAAAGATTTTTGGTCCTGAAAGAGACTTTGAATGTTATTGTGGAAAATATAGAGGAATTCGTTTCAAGGGCGTTGTTTGTGAAAAATGTGGAGTTGAGGTTACTAGGTCTGTTGTTAGAAGAGAAAGGATGGGTCATATTGAGCTTGCAACACCGGTTTCTCATATTTGGTTCCATAAAGGCATTCCGTCTCGTGTTGCTTTATTACTTGGAATCTCAGCTGCTGATTTGGAAAAAGTTATTTACTTTGCCGGATACATTATTACTGAGATAAGCGAATCTGCAAGAGAAGATTTATTGAAAAGTCTTGACGGAGAATTTAAAGCAAAAGTTGCGCAAGCAAGTGATGAAAAAACAAAGAAAAAACTGAAAGAACTTGCGCAAAATGCAAAAAAAGAAATAGAAAGCTTAAAGCTGAATATGGTTTTGGATGAAACCACATATCATAAATTTGCTGTAAAGTATGGTTCAATGTTTAAAGCTCGTGTCGGCGCAGAAGCGATTTATGATATTTTTAAAGAACTCGATTTATTTAAATTCAGTGAAGAGTTAAATAAAGCATACGAAAAGGCTACCTCAACCGAAAAAACCAAATTGCAAAAGAGAATTGCTCTTGTTGATTCTATGATTGAAGCTGACATTCGTCCTGAATGGATGTTTATAACACATCTTCCTGTTATTCCGCCGGCGCTTCGTCCGATGGTTGCTCTTGAGGGTGGAAGACATGCATCAAGTGATATAAATGATTTGTACAGAAGGGTTATAAATAGAAATAACCGTTTAAAAAAATTAAAAGCGATTTATGCGCCGGAGGTTATTTTG
>JALSPS010000102.1 GCA_026985835.1 Candidatus Kaiserbacteria bacterium | reverse complement strand
CTTAGATTAGTAAAAATTGTTATTTCATATCTTTTAAACTTTTTTATGGATGTATTTTTCTTCCCCTGGTTTGCGTGTACATCTCTTGTTATATCGCTTTACATTTTTAATTCTTATTCTTATAAAAAATATCAAGAACAAGTTAAAAAAGAGTCTGCAAAATGATATAAACTTGTTATAATAAGATTATGCTACTTAGAGTTATTAAAATATCTTTTTTGTTCATTATATTTTTGTTTACCGCAAACTATACACACGCTTTTTCGTTACAAAATTTAAAAATAGAAAACTATTTACCAAAACAAGAGCTGGAAATTGTTATAAGCCCAACTTATCCAAAACCAAATTCAGATGTTCTACTTGAGGCAAAATTAAAAAATAGTGATGATTCAATTTCAGATATTGAGTGGGTTGAGAATGGGGAAGTATTTGAAAAAGAAAAAGAAAAAATTAAAGTACATTTATCTGAAATTGGCACTTCGCGCAATATAACCGCAATTGTAAAAACCACCTTAGGTAAAATCCTGTTTTCTGATATTACACTAATTCCGCAAAATGTTGCTCTTTTAATAGAGCCCGAAACATACACTCCTCCATTTTATAAGGGGCGCGCTATAAATAGCGCTCTTTCTAAAATAAGGTTAAGCGCAATACCTCTTTTGTCAAAACCTGATCTTACTCTCTATAAATCATCAGAGCTAAATTATATCTGGAAAAAAAATAATACCATTATTAAAAAAGGCGTAGGATTATCCAATATAACAATACAAGGTCCTGATTTTGCGGAAAGTTATATAATAACACTTGAAGTATACAAACCTGATAATTACAAGCCATTCACAACCGGAATAATTTTATCACAACACAATCCAAAGGTCGCGCTTTACCAAAAAAAACCACTTCTTGGAGTTGATTATACTGAGGCAATCAAAAATAAATCAGTGGTGCGAGGCCCTGATCCGGAGATTGTCGCTGAGCCATATTTTATGAATGTAAAAAATAAAAATTCTGAGACTCTTCAATATGATTGGAGTATAAATCAAAAAAAATTAAAAACTGATATAAAAATTCCTTTTTCAATCACACTTCAACCTGATGAATCAATACAAGATAAATCATTCATTTTATCAATAACAGTAAAAAATATATCTCAAACCCTTCAAAAAGCAGGTGAGTCTGTAAGAATTCAATTAGCAGATGCGTTAGATCAAATTTTTTAATATGTCAAGAAATCAAATATACATAGCAGCTTTTATTTTCATTTTGGTTTTGATGATAGCGGTTGTTGGGTTTGCAACATATCTTAATAAAAAAACCTCTCCTCAAAACAGTAATTCAACAAAAAATATAGGGGCATCTTATTCATCTCCCACTTTAAATTCAAGCACAAATACTTTCGGTAAAATCATACAAAATATAGATAAAGAAAAACAAGAAGAACAAAAAGCAATTGAAGAAGCAACAGCGCCATTTAAGGCAAAATTAAACCAAATCTATTCAGAGCCGGTCGTATTTATGAAAAATATAAATGATACTACCAACCCGGAGAATATAATTTTTACAGAGGCTCTTACCGGCAATGTCTTTACATTACTTTTTTCTGGAGAAACATTAAAGATAAAACGAATCCTTAGTACAACAGCACCGGGCATAAAAGAATCATTGTCTGCTGATGGAGGAAAAGTGGTAATCAGAAGATACGCTGATGAAAATGGAGTTATAAACTCAGTTATCGGCTCAACAACCCTCACAAACCAAAAAAAATCTCTTACATCAAGATATCTCCCAAATAAAATTGAATCAATATCAGTTTCGCGTGATGGACAAAAATTATTTTTTATAATTCCAGAAGAATCCGGCGCTGTAGGATATCTCTCCGATGTA
This sequence comes from Candidatus Kaiserbacteria bacterium, assembly GCA_026985835.1. Classification (GTDB taxonomy): domain Bacteria; phylum Patescibacteriota; class Minisyncoccia; order Phycocordibacterales; family UBA2100; genus S143-145. Next base: position 4,959 of record JALSPS010000102.1, on the reverse strand, counting down.
AACTCAACTACAACGACTCCAATTTGGTCTTCTTACATAAAAGGTTGGCATACAAAGTGGATAGATAATGAAAATATACTATTAAATGAAAAACCAACCGCAAAATTTGGCAGTTCTGCATTTATAATAAATACAAAAACAGGAGATGAAAATATATTTCTCTCACAAAAACCGGGTCTTTCAATAAAGATGGCTTCAACAACAACGGCCCTATTTAGTATAAGCAATAATAATTCTATAAAATTATTCTATATAAACAACGGTGTACAAACAAAAACCCCTCTTTCAACTTTCGCCGAAAAATGCGCCATCTTGAATACGGAGGCATACTGTTTTGTGCCAAAATCAATTCCAAGCGGTGAATATCCTGATGATTGGTATATGGGGAATTCCTCATTCTCGGATGAATTATGGAAACTTGATTTAAATTCAATGAAAACAACACTGGTGCTTTCCCCGGAAACGGAATATAATGAGATACTGGATGTTGATGATGTTTTTACAACACCGGATAAAAGATTTTTAATTTTTAGAAATAAAAAAGACCAAACACTTTGGAGCATTCAAATAAAAGATTATGAAAAAACTAACAAATAAAATACAATTTATAATACTCAGCTTTATGCTAATTTTACCAAAACTGGCTTTTGCAGAATATAAAATGCTATCTGGAAACATACCCGGGCTTTCAAATACAAATGATTTGCCGTCATTTATAAATGCTCTTTATAACATTGCAATTATGGTTGGTGTTATTGTCGCCGTCGTGATTATTGCATATTCTGGACTTACATATATGACAGTTGATGCAGTTACAAAAAAAACAGAATCAAAAAAAAGAATAGGAAGAGCTCTTGCCGGACTTTTAATGCTACTTGCTACCGCGCTTATATTCAATATGATAAACCCCGAAATGACAAGCTTAAAGATCCTTGGTAAATAGTTAAGCAATATATTTTATAACTACACGCCTGTTTCTGCCTGTTCCTATTGATTCTGTTGTTATATTTTCAACTTCTCCCAGAACTGAGTGTACAATCATTCTCTCATATGGAGGCATTGGTTGCATTTCAACATCGTACTTTAAAGATAGCGCTCTATCCGCAAGAAGCTTTGCCATCTTTTCAATCTCTTGGATACGCTTCCATTTGTAATCGTTGATATCAATAATAAATTTCGTATTCTCTTCTTTTTTGGATAGGATCTGCTTTACAATATAATTTAGGGCGCGAGCAACATCTCCTCTTTGGCCTATCAATAAGCTTGATTCATCTGTTTTTATCTTAAAAACTTTGTTACCAAAATAATCAACCTCTTCTACCGCGGTAAATGAAACTCCAAGATTTTTTAAAATCATCTCAATTATATCTATTGTTGTCATTTTTTCAGTCATATTATTTATTTAATCTTTTAATTACCATATCTTGCACAACTGTAAACAAATTACTTACAATAAAATAAAGCGCAACCGCGGCAGATATTGAATATGCAATAAAACCCATAAAAACGGGCAAAAAAAACTTCATTTGAAAGTACATACTATGAGCAATATCATCTTTAATGGATGGGTTCTCTTTTTTCTCAGGTTTGGGCATTGTTTTATGGGTAGCAAAAAACTGGGTAATGGCAACTAGAACAGCCAGTATAATACTTCTTCTAGACATATCTATAATTCCCAAAAAAAGCATATTCGGCTCTGTAACTGTTTTTTTCACAAAATCATACAATAATTCTGAATTTATACTTGGTAATCCGCCTTTAGAAAACACCCAATAAAGCCCTAAAATAACAGGGATTTGCGCAAATATAACAAGGATACTAAAAAGAGGTCTTATGTTGTTCTCTTTATATAATTCCATTATCTTCAGCGTTTGTGTTTGTCTGTCATCTTTATATTGCGCTTTTATCTCCTCAATTTGCGGGGCAATTTTTTTCATTTTTTGTTGCATAACGGAAGCCTTATATGCAAGCGGAAGTAAAAGTATTTTAACCAAGATGGTAAGCGCAATAACAGCAAGACCAACATCTGCAAATGGAACCGTATGAATTAAATATATAAGCGCATTATATAGCGGTAAATAAATATATGTATGAAATAAGTCAGACATAACAGGCATTGTACATCAAAATTTAACTTATTCAATACAAAACCTATAAAAAGCTTGTATTTCTGAGATAATTGTGTAATATACACGCTATGAGTACAAAACGAACATATCAACCAAAGAAAATAAAACGCGCGCGTAAACACGGTTTTTTGTCTCGCTCCAAAACATCTTCGGGCAAACGAGTATTACTTAGAAGGAGAAGAAAGGGGAGAGCGCGTCTCGCTGTTAATACAACTCAAAAATAATATGTTCCCAAAAGCAAACAGGCTCTCCGGTCCTGATTTTGCAAATTTGTCAGATGCTCAAAAAAAAATGTTTGGCTGGTTTTTTATTAAATATAAAAAATCCCAAATTATGAAAATTTCAGTAATCGTACCGAAAAAAATTGAGAAATCTGCCGTAAAACGGAATAAAATGAAAAGGCGTGTATTGCATATTTTAAAAAGTAAGTTAAATACACCTGTTGACAACTATCTAATAGCAATATATTTAACAAAAAATATATTGAATTATCCACAAGTTGATTTAGAGTCAGATATTCAAAAAATGACTCAGGTATTGAGATAATTTACATACTTATCCACTTATATACAAGTTATCCACAGTTTTTTCCACTTTTCAACATTTTTTGAAACTTGGAACAAATACTCTTTTGTATATAATACTCTCAAAAGCTTATGTTGAGTGAACAAGAATTATGGCAAAATGCGCTGGTACATATTGAGATGAGCGTCAGTGCGACGAACTTCAAGACATGGTTTAAAGATACGAGCATAATCAAAAATGTTGGTGGAGAGGTATATATAGGAGCGCCAAACAAAATAGTAAAGGAATGGCTACAAGATAAGCACTCAACATTTATTTTAAAAGTATTACGCGGATTTGATGACTCCATCAGAAGTGTTCACTTCCAGATAAATAAATCTCCAGCAAAAAAAAGAAAATCAACCATTCAAGAGACGGTCTGCGAAGCAACTACTGAAAAACTTCCTATGCAAAACTACTTTGTTGACAAGAAAGACAATCTCAATCCAAAATATACATTTGATACATTCGTTGTGGGTCCATTTAACCAACTCGCGCACGCGGCCGCTCAAACAGTCGCAAAAAACCAATCTCTAACATACAACCCACTCTTTATCTATGGCAATACAGGATATGGTAAAACGCATCTAACTCAAGCCGTTGGAAATTACATTAAAAAAACAAATCCAAACATAAAGGTATTCTATGTATCATCTGAAAAATTCTCAATGGACTATATAAATGCTGTTAGATCAGGCAAGGCTCATACATTCAAAGATAAATATAGACAATATGATGTCCTTATAATGGACGACATACAATTTATTGCTGAGAAAGAAAAGACACAAGAGGAATTATTCCATTTATTCAATGCCTTATACGAAAATAATAAGCAAATTATTTTCTCTTCTGATAAACACCCTAATTTTATGCCCGGTCTTGAAGACAGGCTGAGAAGTCGCTTTAGCGCGGGTATGATAGCAGAAATCACAGCTCCGGAAATTGAGTCAAGGGAAATGATTCTTAAAGAAAAAGCGGAATCCAAAAATATGGTTATACCGGAAAGAATAATTAAATATATCGCAAAAGAAATAGAGGGGAATATACGTGAACTAGAGGGTATTTTAAACACCGTAGTTTGCCAACTCCAACTAAAAAATGAACTTACCGATGACGACCTGAGAAGACTTATAAAAAATAATACGAGGTTAAATAAAAACATACCACCTGAGGAAGTTATAAAAAGAGTTGCAAGATTTTACAATATAGATGAAGACAGTATTTACAAAAAAACCCGCAAAAAAGAGGTTGTAAAACCAAGACAAATAATAATGTATATACTTAGAGAAGATTTTGATATATCTTTTCCAACAATAGGGGAAAAGCTAGGGGGAAGGGATCATACAACAGTTATACATTCTTGTGAAAAAATAAAAAAAATGATGAATGATGATCCAATACTAAAGGATGAAATAGACGAGGTGCGGAGTATTCTAAGTGGATAAGTTGTGTATTACCGTAAAGTATTGTGAATGATAACCTGTTAATAAAAAGAATCTTATCCACAAAAAAATAGAAAATAGAAAGTAATTAACAATTTATTAAAACAAAAATGATAAAAAAATTAAAAACAGTGGATAAAAAAACCAGTAATACACAACACTTTTAATAGTTTTACACATATTAACACTATTAATAATATAAAAAATAAATTAATATAAAAAATATGGAGATAAAATGTTTTAAAAAAGATTTAGCTTTGGTTGTGGATAAGGTCGCAAGAATTATTTCTTCAAAACCTTCTCTTCCAGCGCTCTCTGGAATTTACATTGAGGCCGAGAAAAATAAAGTGATATTGAAGGGAACAAATCTTGAGTTTGGAATTGAGAATTCTTTTGTTGCGGATGTATTGGATGCTGGGACAGTTCTGATTCCGGCATCTATTCTACAGAGAGTTTTAAAGACAATTAAAGATGATGAAAAAATAACACTGAAATATAAAAATGAATTGTTTGTTATAAGTACTCGGAATGGAGAAATGAATATAAAGACACTAGATAAAAATGAATTTCCTAAAATACCACAACCAGATGCAGAAGATAAATTTACAGTACCGGTTGATATGTTTATATCGGGTATAAAGGCTGTATCTCAAAGTGCATCCTTATCTGTTATTAAACCGGAATTATCAAGTGTTTATATATACTCGCAGAATAAAAACATATTTTTTGTTGCCACAGATCAGTTTAGGTTGGCTGAAAAAGTATTTAATATAAATAAAAATATAGAGATTGAATCGGTTCTTATTCCAGTTATTAATGCAAAC
>JALSPS010000101.1 GCA_026985835.1 Candidatus Kaiserbacteria bacterium | reverse complement strand
TGTGATTCGCGATGAAATTCAAGAAGAGTCTCAAGATTTTCAAGCATTGCCGAGCGAGGTTCAAATCTATCCAACGCGCCGGCTTTAATAAGAGCTTCAAGAGCGCGTTTGTTTAAATTTTTATCAACCACTCTTGATAAAAAATCAGATAAGCTTTTAAATGCGCCATTTTTCTTTCGTTCATCCACTATTGATTTTGCAATACCTTCTCCAAAGTTTTTTATGGACATAAGACCAAAACGAATTGCATTTTTATCAGCAACAACAGAAAAAGGCTCAAAGCTTTCATTTATGTCGGGCGGAAGTATTTTAATACCAAGAGTCTTACACTCTTCTATTATTGCAGATATTTTTTCAGTATCTCCCGAGTCTGCAGTAAGAAGCGCAGACATAAATTCAAGAGGGTAATTGGCTTTCATATATGCGGTTCTGTATGCCAGGTTTCCATAACTTACAGAGTGTGATTTGTTAAATCCGTAAGCTGCAAATGTTTCAATCATCTCCCAGAGTTGTTTTGCGACTTCCGGTTTCATTCCTCGTTCAACACATCCGTTGTGGAACTTGTTTTTTTGACGCGCCATTTCTTCGGGAATTTTTTTACCCATTGCTTTTCTAAATTTATCAGCTTCACCCCAAGAATAACCGGCAAGCTCGACGGCAATAAGCATAACATCATCTTGATAAATCAAAATTCCAAAAGTTTGTTTAAGATATTTTTCCAATCTGGGATCAATATATTTTATTTTTGACGGATCGCGTTTGCGTTCAATATAATCCGGTATAAATTGCATTGGTCCGGGTCTATAAAGCGCAACCATTGCATTTATATCGTGGATTGTTGATGGCTGTAATTCCATAAGCCATTTTGTCATTCCTGTAGATGCCATTTGAAATACTCCCATTGTATGGCCTGCCGATAACATATCAAATGTTGGTTTATCGTCCAGGGGAATTGTGTCTATGTCTATTTCTATATCTTGAAGTTTTTTAACTCTTCTTATAGCATCGGCAAGTACCGCCAGATTTTTAAGTCCTAAAAAGTCAAACTTTAAAAGCCCGACACCACCATACTCATCAGCAATTGAATACATATCGTATTGGGTGATTATCTTGTCTCCATTTGGATCAAATTGCAAAGGTGTGTATTCTATGGCAGGTTTTGGCGCCATTATTACACCGGCTGCATGAACTCCCATATGACGCGCGTTACCTTCTATTTTTTTTGCCAAATCCAAAATCTCTCTTGTTTCCGAGTCGTTTTGATATGCTTCTTTTAGTTCGGGTTCCGTTTCAATTGCTTTATCAATCGTCATTGTAAAACCTTGAGCGCCAAACGGAATAAGTTTTGCGATCCTATCACCAACAGAATATGAATATCCAAGCGCTCTTGCAACATCGCGCACAGCGGCGCGCGCCGCCATTGATCCAAAAGTTCCGATTTGAGCAACATGATCCTCTCCGTATTTTTTTCTTGCATAATCAATCAATTCATCGCGTTTATTGTCGGCA
>JALSPS010000100.1 GCA_026985835.1 Candidatus Kaiserbacteria bacterium | reverse complement strand
AAAAATTTGACTTTTTTATTTTTTCGCGTAATATAGCCTTACGCTCGTTTGAGCGATTGTTTTTATGGCAAAGAAATCAATGATAGCAAAGGCTAAAAAGCCTATTAAATTTAAATCAAGAGTGGTGCGTCGTTGTTTTAAATGTGGACGCCCTAGAGGATATATGCGCGATTTTGATTTATGTCGCGTTTGTTTTAGAGAAGAAGCTCTGGAAGGTAATATACCTGGAATTAAAAAATCATCATGGTAATGATAACAGACCCAATTGGAGATTTAATAATAAGGTTAAAAAATGCCGGTATGGTTGGTCATACTGAGGTGTCTCTTCCTTACTCAAAATTGAAAGAAGCTGTTCTTGAAACTTTAAAAAAGAACGGTTATATAAAAGATTTTGAAAAACATGGTAAGGGAGTTAAGAAATCTTTAAAAATCTCTTTGTTTTATAATACCGACAAAACACCGCGTATTTCTGCGGTTAAAAGAATCTCAAAGCCTGGTCGCAGAATATATAAAGATGTTAAAAACATTTTTCCGGTACGATATGGTAAGGGTATAATGATTATTTCAACATCAAAGGGTGTGATGACAAATAACGATGCTGTGAAAGAAAAGGTTGGAGGAGAAATTTTATTTGAAATTTGGTAATAATTATGAGCAGGATAGGAAAAAAACCAATAACAATACCCACAGGAACTGAAGTAATTGTTTCTGATGATTTTATTATGGTAAAAGGGAAAGGTGGTGAATTAAAGCAATCAACACACAAAGATGTAAAAGTGGTTGTTGATGGATCAGAGGTTAGGGTTGAACCGGTAAAAGAAAATACTCCTATGTGGGGTACAATGGCTTCTCTTATAAAAAATATGATAATTGGAGTAAATGACGGATTTCAGAAACAGTTGGTTGTAGAAGGAATTGGTTTTAAGGTTAATTTACAAGGCAAAAAACTTGTTCTGGAGGTTGGTTTTTCTCATCCTGTTGAGTTGGATGTTCCTGATGATTTACAGGTTGAGGTTGAGAAAAATACCATTACAATAAAAGGTATTAATAAAGAAAATGTTGGACAGTTTGCAGCTGTGGTAAGGGCGGTTAAAAAACCTGAACCATATAAAGGAAAGGGGATAAGATATGTTGATGAGATTATAAGACGAAAAGAGGGTAAAAGAGTAGCTGGATAAAATTATGAATAAGTCAATAAAAAAACAACAAAAGAGAACAGCGCGCCGTCGCAGAATAAGAGCGAGGATTTTTGGTACAGCTTTGCGACCAAGACTCAGCGTACACAAATCAAATACCCAGCTTCGCGCTCAGCTGATAAATGATGAAAATGGCACAACACTTGTTGCTGTTGCTACATCAAAAATTGATGGCTCGACAAAAAAAGAAAAGTTACAATCCGCAGCTCAAAAATTGGCCGAAGAAGCAAAATCAAAAAAAATTAAAAAAGTTGTTTTTGATAGAGGAGGTTTTGAGTATACCGGAAACATAAAATTATTTGCAGATTCTGTTAGAGAAGCAGGTTTAGAATTTTAATAAATTATAATGAATCAAAAAGAACAAAAACAAGAAAATAAACCTGATGAAAAGACTTCAAAAAAAGAAGCGCTTTCAAACAATAAAGAATTAGATACAGGTAAAAACAAAAAAATTACAAAAAGATCTCGCAGACCTCGTCGTTCAAAAAAAGAACGCATTGAGCGCAAACCCGAATTTGAACAAAAAATTGTTGATATACGCAGAGTTGTGCGTGTGATGGCGGGTGGGCGTCGTTTTAGTTTTTCTGTAACTATGATTATAGGTGATAAAAACGGTAGAGTTGGTGTTGGCGTCGGGAAAGCGGGTGATACCGCTTTAGCGATTCAAAAAGCCCTCAGAGATGCAAAGAAAAATATGATTACAGTAAAAAGAACAGAATCAAATAGTATTCCACATAATGTTGAGGCAAAATATGGCGCCTCGGTTGTAGATATAAAACCTGCAAAAGGACGAGGGCTTGTTGCCGGCGCAGCATTAAGAACAACTCTTGATTTTGCCGGAGTAACAGATGTTACGGCAAAGATTTTAACTCGTAGCAAAAATAAGATAAACATCGCAAGAGCGACGATATTGGCTCTTAAAAAAATAAAGTAGGCTTATGGTTCAATTAAACGATATAAAACCGAAAACAAAATTTAAAACCGCAAAACGCGTTGGGCGTGGCGGAAAGAGAGGAAAAACTTCCGGAAGAGGTCATAAGGGTCAGCACCAGCATGGAGGGCATGGTATTCGTCCTGAAATGAGAGATTTGATAAAGAAACTTCCAAAATTGCGTGGTTTTGGAAACAATCGCTCCCGAACTGTAAATGATTCAAGAATAAAATATCTTCCCGTAGCTTTGGGTGCTCTTAATTCCGCTTTTTCAGATGGAGATAATGTAACGCTACAAGCCTTATATGAAAAAGGGTTAGTTGAAAAACGAAATGGAAAAATCAAACCGGCTAAAATTCTATCAACTGGAGAAATAACTAAAAAACTTACAGTATCCGGAGTTAAAATATCAAAATCAGCGAAAGAAGCGATTGAAAAAGCTGGTGGCACCGTAACAGAATAATATGTTTGATGAGCTATCACATAAATTTAAATTAATTTTCGCAGACAAAATGTTGCTTAGGCGAATCTTGTTTGTACTTTTTGCTTTTTTAGTCTTTAGAGCTTTGGCAAATATACCAATTCCCGGAATTGATATAGAAAAACTAAGACAATTCTTTGAAAATAATCAATTTTTAAATTTGGCGAGTATATTTTCAGGTGGAGGACTTGCAAACCTCTCAATAGTTATGCTTGGTGTTGGCCCGTTCATTACAGCAAGTATTATAATGCAACTTATGACAATACTTTCTCCCAAAATAAAATCTATGTATCATGAGGAGGGAGAAGCTGGTCGCGCAAAATTTGCACAGTATTCGAGATATTTGTCTGTTCCTCTCGCTACGCTTCAAGCTTATGGTTTTTTAATGTTGCTTACGAAGCAGGGAATAATACCTCAAATGGATTTACTTACAACAATAACAAATGTTACGGTTGTTGTTGCCGGTTCTGTGCTCCTTATGTGGATTGGAGAGCTTGTTACCGAGTTTGGAATCGGGAATGGTGTTTCGCTTATAATTTTTGCGGGTATAGTTTCAAGAATTCCAAGCGCGCTTAGTCAGCTCGCATTTACATTTGATATAACTCAGCTTCCTGCTTATCTGGGTCTTTTTGCTCTTGCGCTTTTTGTTACGGCAGCGGTTGTGTTTATAACAGAGGCCGAGAGACCAATAAAAATCACATATGCTCGTTCCGGTAATTTACAAGTTGGACATTCAACTCTTCCTTTGCGCGTTAATCAAGCCGGTGTTATCCCGATAATTTTTGCGCTTTCTATTTTACTTTTTCCACAAATGATTGCCGGTTTCTTGATTAACTCAAATATATCCGCAATTGCTTCCGTGGCGGAATTTTTACGCAATTCTTTAGCTAACCAATTTATTTACGGTATTTTGTATTTTGCTTTGGTATTTCTATTTACTTTCTTTTATACCGCAATTACATTTGAACCACATAAAGTTGCGGAAGATTTACAAAAAAGAGGAGCGTTTATTCCCGGTATTCGCCCAGGTGAGCATACTGAAGATTACCTTGGTGTTGTGGTAACGAGAATCACTTTAGCGGGAGCTTTGTTTTTGGCGATTATTGCGGTATTGCCGATTGTAGTTCAATGGCTTACGGGTATAACGGTTCTAACAATAGGCGGAACGGCTTTGTTGATTGTTGTCGCTGTTGTTCTTGATTTGGTAAAGCGTGTTGATACTCAACTAACAGACCACGAATATAAGTAATATCAGTTTTTATTTTGGTATTAAAAAACGGGTTGTCCACAACTCGTTTTTTTGTTTGTTTTATTAACTAAGATATAATATACGATATGACAAAAAGGTTGGTAGTATTTATTTTTTCGGCTTTTTTTATATTTTTGCCGTTTTTTATATATGCGCAATCTCCATATAGACAAATGACGCCTGAAGAATGCCAACGCGCGAAAGCTCAAGGCCTACCTTGCGGGCTTACGCGAGATGAAGATGTTGCAAATTTGGGACTACAGAATTTTGAGACATGGCTGGGAAGAATAAAATCTTACGGAAAGTGTGGTTCCAATGTTTGTAATGCTGCATGTAGAAATAAAAATACCGGAAATATAATGTGGGGTAAACATGCTCGCAAGTGGGGGGCATACAAATATGAACAAACAAAATATTTAAAGATTTCAACTTTTCCATCAATAGTTCAAGGGTTTGCAGCGCAAGTTGATTTGTTGCGTAAATATTGTGGACAATATGGAAAATGTACGATAACAAAAGCATTATTAAGATGGGCGCCTCCTGGTCATGGTGGCAATAATACTGCCGCTTATGTTAAGTTTGTTTCAAACGGCACCGGTATATCTCCTCATCTTGTATATAATCCAAATGATCCAAATATAATTGGTAAAATTGCAGCGATTATGGCATGTCATGAAAATGGCGGTTTTCCATATAATCAATCGGATATAAAAAAGGGACTCGCTTATGCCTTTGGAAAAATCAATTACACACCTCCGCCAAATGTCGGAATGCAAGACCCGATTTCAATTCAAGATGGAGTGGGGCAAGTTGACCCGATAAGTCCATATTCAAATCCGGAATACCAGTCTCCGGATCCAACATTTGGTGGTCAAGAAGATCCAAATATAGACCCGACACAAAGCCAAGAAGATATGCAAAATTATAATGAAAATACAGATCCAGACAATCTTTCTTGGAAGGATGAGGGTGGGGATATATATAGAGACAATATGGATAATGAATTAACCGCAAGTTCAACCGATGACAGTTTGGAAGATTGGAATGCAACAACATCTGACGAATGGAGTTTGGATACTCAAGATGAAAATTATAATGATAGTGAAGCAACTAATTCATATTCTTCCGAATCTAATGACTCAGACACTCTTGATTCTACCGGTTCAAATTATACCCAAAATGAAGATTTCAGCCCTGGTCAAAACCGGCAAAACTCCGAACCAAATCAATCTCAAGAGCAAAAAGCGTCATTTATTTATTATTTAGCTCAGCCTGTTTCCAAAATTTATAATGCCATTAACTCTTATCCGCAAGATACTCCCGATAAACAAACCTCGTTAAAAGAAGCTACAGATTTATTAACCAATTCAAATCTTGAAGAACAGTTACTGAATGATTCTTATCAAGATCAAAATCAATCAAATTCGGATATAAGTCCATCTTTATTAAAAAAACCATGGCAAAGACACAATTGGGTGGATTATTATAATTTGCCTGAAAAACGAGATAAAACAACTGATTTATTTGATGGTGTTATTTATCCGTCATACTCAAGCGGGGGGATAGCTTCCGAGCGAAAGACAAGTTCTGCTGAAAATGTTGGGATTATGTCGAGGGTTTGGGGTGGTTTTGTTAAAGCCGTAGGTTCTCTATGGGATGCGGTTACAAATTGGCAAGCTTTTTGATTGATTAAGATTTAAAAATAAGTATAGTATTGTAATGTCTCTAATTGATGTTAATAAAATCATAATAATTTCAGGACCATCCGGCGCCGGCGAGGATTCTATTATAGACGGCTTATCAAAACTTACTAAAATTAATAGAGTCATAACCACAACAACTCGCGCTATGCGTTATGGTGAGTCTGAAGGCAATCCGTATTACTTTATATCTAAAAATGAATTTTTGAATAAAATAAAAACGGGAGAAATGCTTGAATGGGCAAAACAATATAATGATAATTATTATGGAGTTACTCTTGAGGAAATAAAACGAGTAACTTCACTTGATGGTTTGGCAATTTGGAAAATTGAATATCAAGGAGTTATAAATATGAAAAAGAAATTTCCCGGACTGAAGGCTGTTTTTATAACCGTTGAGTCTTTGGATATTTTAGAAAGAAGAATAAGAAAAAGGGGAAACATAACAGAAGAATATATAAAAGAACGAATTGAGTATACGAAGGAGTGGATGAAGCATACAGACATATATGACTTTACAATTGTTAATAAAGAGGGCAAACTACAAGAGGCTGTGAATGATTTATACAGTTTATTAAAAGATAATGGTTATATAAAATAATATGGATTTTATAATTTTAGGAATACAGGGAAGCGGTAAAGGAACTCAAGGCAGAAAGCTTGGAGAAAAATATGGATATACAATCTTTGAGATGGGGGTTGCGTTTCGTACTTTAATAAAGGAAAGCTCTGAGCTTGCAAACCGCGTTCGTGAAATTATAAATAAAGGGAATTTGGTTGATGATGAGACGGTAATGAATGTATTTTTAAATTCAATAAAAACTCAATTTGCCGAAGGTATACCGGACAAAATGATATATGACGGTATCCCAAGGCGTTTAGGGCAGAAAAAGTTATTTGATAATTGGATGGCTGAACAAGGCAGAGAATTTAGAGTAATAGACATCGTTATTTCTGAAGATGAGGCTATAAAGCGTTTGGTGCAAAGAAGGGTATGTTCTCAGTGTGGTAAACCGTTTTCCGCAAATTATAAAAGTGATAGATGTGATGTGTGTGATGGCATAATAGAGATTCGAGAAGATGAATCAAAAGATGCAATTTTAACAAGAATTGCGGACTTTAAAAAATATACAACTCCCGTATTGGATGAATACAGAGAAGAAGGTCTGCTTATAAGTATAAATGGAGAACAATCTCCCGAAAATGTATTTATTGAAATTGAAAATAAAATTAATAGTTATTTAAACTAATATGCAAAAAGATCCAAAAAAAATTTTAATAAAACTTTCGGGTGGAGCGCTCTCAAGCGGAGATGAAAAGTATAATGAGGATGTATTAAAAAGCACAGCGAACAAAATAAAGGGTATACAAAATAAAGGATATGAAATTGCGCTTGTTGTTGGTGGCGGGAATTTATTTAGAGGACGCGATTTATCTGGGAATTTATCAATTCGCAGGC
>JALSPS010000099.1 GCA_026985835.1 Candidatus Kaiserbacteria bacterium | reverse complement strand
TATAAAACAACCCGGCCGAGCCTTCGGCTCGGCCGGGTAACGGAGCAAAAAAACTTTAAGAAACAATTACTCTTACCTCTCCTCTTGCTTCAGTCAAATCTCTTTTTTTGATGACGAGCTTTTCAAGAAGCTCAGTATTTTCTTGTCCAGCTTCTTTAAGAAAATCTTTTAGCGCATCATTTGCGCCAATACCATCAAAATGCATCGGGATTATGATTTTTGCCTCTAAAGTAGTGGCAAGAGCTTGGGCATCTGCTGGAGATAATACTCGATCATTCCCAATCGGAATAAACAAAATGTCCACAGAATCCATATCTTCGATTATCTTAAAGTCCATTACTGATTTATCCTTTAAGGCGCCAAGAAATAACAAATTCATCCCTTCAAGATTGACTGCATAAATCGTATTTATCAAATTCTCTCCGCCAAGCCCATCTGCAGGATATGCGCTTGGAGTTGGCAATCCGTGTACAAAAACAGATTTTATTTCATATTCTCCCGGGCCATTTATCACAAAAAGTTCTTTCCCTTTACGCTCTACTTCTTGAATTCCATTAAAATCAGGATTATTTAACGAGACAAGCGCAATATCCGCTCCAAATTTTGTTTGCGGTAATTTTGATTTTTTTGAAATCGGATTAAATGCGATTGTTGTATCACCAAATGTTATTTTGAAAAATTCGCCTTTGTGATGTGTGATTATCATACCGCCAAATAATAACACTCTAATAGGAAAAATACAAAATTTAATTAAAACTGTGGATAAGCGCTTGACAAAATTCATTTAGTTGTTAGAGCATTTACTGGAGGTCCTTATGCGAGATAAGGACCAGCAAAGAGGAGAACTAATGATGGACATTCCCTGGTATGAGTGATGCGCCACCGGTGGCGCGCATATAAATGACCGGGAGGCCCGGAGATGCGAAGCATCTCCGGGTCGTTATTTTTGTTTTTAGGGTTCTGAGGTATAATCATAAATATGTTGAATGATAAAATAAAAGAAAAAACACAATCAAACCTTCAGAATTTAAATTGTAGAGAGGTAAAATCAAACGATATTGAACCATCTGATTTTTTTGAATTTGCGCCATTCACACAGGCCGGATTTTATGCTAATTGGCAAGAATATGCGCTCGGCAAAAAAACTCGCCGATTTGTAATAATTAAAGATAACAAACCTGTTTTATATGCTCTTTTAATACCTTGCGCGCTTGGAACCAAAAATTTTTATTACACTTGTCCTTATGGGCCGATTATTAAAAAAAGTCTTTCAAAAGAAGATTTCAATAATTCTGTTGCTCTATTAAAACGAGAGTTAAAAAAACTTATGCGCAAATCCGGAGCAACTTTTACTCGCCTTGATTTTTCCCCAAGTTTGCGCAAAAACGAGAATCCAAACGAATCCTTTCTGTACGCTGATTTTGCAAATGAAAAAATACTATCAAAGTATTTTAAAAAAGCCCCGTGGCAAAGCGTACATGGAGCATGTTTTCAACCAAGAAGAGAATGGTTCTTACCCTTAGATG
>JALSPS010000098.1 GCA_026985835.1 Candidatus Kaiserbacteria bacterium | reverse complement strand
TAATTTTGTAAGCATTCCAACCTTCAAATCTGCATAATCTCTAAGAGAATCTGTTAATTCCACATTTTTTGTTTTAAATTGTAACTGCATATTTATATTTTAATCTGCTAATAAGAGAATTATAACATAATTTCAAATCGTTTTTTTGATGATTTATGTCCTGTTAAAAGATGTACATCTCTCAATCCAACCCCATAATGTTGAGAAAGCAAAAAACGAACCCTTTTATTTGCAAGATTGTTAACAGCTGGCTCTTTTACTCTGGCTTCAAAATTATTTTGAGTCATTTCTTTAAACTTTTCTTTTCTACTGGAAGGAAATACGAGGACTGTAACTATTTTTGTTTTATTAGACATCATCAAATTCGTGATAAATTTTTGCTCCACACATTTTACAATAAAGAGCATTTGGATCATGCAAAGAAAAACCGCAATTTTTACAAACTACGCGTTTTTTATTACTATAAACCATATATGAACGCAACAAAGATGCAATATAAACCGGGATTAGCATAATTCCAAACATAATCATAAACATTATTGATATTCTCCCTGCGCGAGTAACCGGAGTAATATCTCCAAATCCAACTGTTGTAATTGTAACAACAGCAAAATATGCCGCATCATCAAAGGTGTTTATTTTTGGATTTAGCGGAGCCTCAACCGTATAAATGAGAGCTGAAGAAACAAACAATAAAACAAAAATTATAAAAAATATCTTTGCAATCAAAATGCGTGTTACATCCTTTGATTCAACCTCCTTTGCAACAAGGCGTTGCTTGAAGAATCTAAATAACTTAAACACACGAAAAACTCTTAAAAATTGCAACGAGTGCATCCACGGGATAAAGAAAGAAAACCAAAATGGCAAAAATGCAAGTAAATCCACGAGACCAAACCATGAAAATATATAGGTTGTTTTATTTCTTGTAATCCAAATACGAGCAACATATTCAAGGGTAAACATCAAAATTATTAGAATATCCGTAAATCTAAGAATTTCTTTAATATATCTTGGCAGACTGTAAGTTTCTGCAACAAAAATTGCCGATGATATAAGAATTAAAACAACTATAAGAATATCAAAATAAAATGCCTGTTTATTTGTACCTTCAGTATCTGATAAAAAATTATAAAGCAACTTCTCAAAACGAGTTTGAGATTTATATTCCATCTTCCTTTTCATAAAGTAAGTATAACAAGTTTGAAAATTTCTCCAAGTAGTGTACAATAGCCGTACATTCCGCGATAGCTCAGCGGTAGAGCAACCGGCTGTTAACCGGTAGGTCCCTGGTTCGAATCCAGGTCGCGGAGCAGAGTTTTAATTATCTAAAAACCGCTCAAGCGGTAGAGGCTTTAAATCAACTTGGGCTGTTAACCGGTAGGTCCCTTACGAACCCCGCTCGCGGAGCAGAGTTTTAATTATCTAAAAACCGCTCAAGCGGTAGAGGCTTTAAATCAACTTGGGCTGTTAAACTAATAATGTAATTTATAAAAAAATACCCGAGCAAAAGAAACTTTGCTCGGGTAGATAC
>JALSPS010000097.1 GCA_026985835.1 Candidatus Kaiserbacteria bacterium | reverse complement strand
GAAATTACCATCTCATCTAATGTTTTTGTTGCGTTCCATGAGAGCTCGCGACGCGCTTTGCTCGGGTCGGCAAGTACCACTGCCGGATCACCCGCTCTGCGCGGTTGCTCTTTAGCGCCAACCGCCTTTCCCGAAAGTTTTTCAAAGCTCTCTACAAGCTCTTTAACCGAGAAGCCGTTGCTTGTGCCAAGGTTAAATGCGCCTGATTGCTCTTGTGTAATGTTGAGTGCTTTGATATGCGCATCAACCAAATCAATCAAGTGAATGTAATCGCGCACACCGGTGCCGTCTTTGGTGTCGTAGTCGGTGCCAAAAATCCCAAACTCCGCCTCGCCTGCGATTGCTTTTGCAATAAGGGGGAAAACATTTTGCGGCACTTTTTCTTTAAAATTAAGCCCGGCATCTCCGGCAACATTAAAGTAGCGCAACAGTGCGTAGCTTTGTATCTTGCCGGTGCGTGCAAAGTCTTTGATAATAAGCTCTGAAATGTATTTGGTTTGTCCGTATACACTAATTGGCCCAAGTGGGTCGCTTTCGATAAAGATACCACTGTGCCCTTTTAGCGCCGGCGCGTACACAGAAGCAGATGAAGAAAAGACAATATGCGGCACTTTGTACTGTTCCATTGCGCGCAAGATATTTATTGTACCGGAGACATTGTTTTGAAAATAACTTCCCGGATCTTCTTCACTCTCGCCAACCGCTTTGAGCGCGGCAAAGTGAATAACAGCGTCAAAATGAGGGCGCGCGCCGAAGGCGCGCGCCAGCTCCTCCTCTTGCAACATATCGCCCACGATAAGCTCCGCATCTTTATGCACCTTGTCTTTTTGCCCAGCGCTTAAATTATCAAACACCACAACATCATACCCCGCTTCAACAAGCGCGTGCACCGTGGCACTGCCGATATACCCTGCTCCACCTGTTACTAAAATTTTCATATATTATGTAAAGATAGAAAAAATGTAATATAAATTAAAAATGCTTGAATAAAAACCGTAATAAAATAACCAAATAAAATATCTCTAACATAATGAACTCCCGCTATAATGCGAGCAACACTTATTAAAACTGTTAATACCAAAAATACCCAAGAAAATCCACCAACCCATGATAACAATATAATTAATGTAATTGCTGATAAAAATGTTGCATGAATTGACGGGAAAGCATATTTTTCTTTTATATTTATCATCTTTTTTATTTTATTATCTTTTTCAAATGGGCGTTTAAATTTAAGTAGTTTATTTAGCAAGATAGCAATAATTAAAGGTAAAATAAAATAAAGTGAAAATAAAATAAGTTGAACAATTATCTCAGGTAATGAGTCATTGTATTCCCTTAAAAAAGAAATAAAAAGAATTGAAAAGTAAAGTAAAGAGGATGGTAAAAAAATCAATAGTCCGTACTCTCCAAAAATCTCAACAAAGTATTTCGCATATTTATTTCTCTGCGCAAAATTATTTATTTTTCTATAAAAATTCATTTTATTTCCTTAATTGTAAACTTGTCTGCTTGATTATCATTCTTTTTTAGTTTTTGATTTAGGTTCTCATACTCAAGCATCGGCAAATAGTATAGCACAATACTGGCAATTATAGCCAGAACAAATAGAATTCCACCCCATTCTTTTATGGTGTTTGAATTAAAAATAGAGGCAACACTCGCAAGCTCTTCTTTATTACCTAAAACAACCCCAGCTTGTTTTTTATTATCAGAAATCTTTTTTATTTTATGTTTGGGTTGTACTTTTTTATGATATTTATTTGTGAATTTATGACCATATGGCGTATACGAGGTCTTCTTGTGTTGGTTTTTAATATATTTATTATTGTTTATTTTTGTTTGATTTTGTTTTTTATTTGTAATCTGCGCAATAGTTGTTGATGCTTCAATTAAGGAAATTGTTGAAGTGGATGTTGTACTATTTTCTATTTCACCTTCAGTAAGTAAAACGGTAAAATCATTACTATCGGCAACTTTTTTTGCAAATAAGTTAAATAGCTCTACACGCTTATTCATAGCAAGCATCGGAAGTTTTAATATATCCTTATGAAAAGGCACGGAATTCTTTGCCGGAATTTTTGTATTTTTTGGAAAAATAAAATAACTTGAACCGCTAGACAATCTCCATCCTCCTATATTTAAAGCTGAATCAGCATCATTAAAAACTTCAACATATTCCGCGTTCTTCGGAACAAAAACTCTGATTTTTAATGGTTTTATTTCAATATTTTTTTCTTGTGAATCAAAAAGATTATCATATTTTACATATGCGGATATTGTATATGTTCCCGGTATTTTATATATATGATTAAATTCCTTGCCCTGAAAAGTAACCCCATCTCCAAAATTCCAAAATATATCTCTGGAACTAACGACCTTACCGGTTGCAGAATAGAGCTCTGCAACCCCGGCAACCCCGGAGCCAACAAAAGACACTTCGGGAACAGTTATTCTCAGGTGCACATCTGCCGGTGGTTCTATCGTTACGGTTTTAAATTGAATACTTTTTGTTTCGCTTGAAGAGTTATCCGTATCGCTGCCCGAAGAGGCAGTGCCTCCATAACATAATTCACCTTCAGATAATCCTGTTGCATCATAAGATATGCTCGTATGCACAGTGCCGTTTCCTTCTACAAGAGAAATTGTATCTTGCTTGTTATTTAAAGACATAACGGTATCTATTACAGTACCCGTTAAATTAACTTTATCAGCTTTATTTGCCAAATACGCCTCATCTCCGGGTGAGATTAACAAGCTTCCTTTTCCGCCATTTTTTGGAGGAGCATTTAGGATATGATTACTTCCATCATTAAATTTCCAACCTGTTAAATCAATATCAGAAGAACCTGTATTTTTTATTTGTACCCATTCGCCGTCAGAATCGCTACCTATCGGATTACACATAACCTTAACTATTTCAACATCAGCAAAAGTTAAGTAGGGAATAAATAATAAAAAAATAATTATTTGCAAATAGTTTTTAAACATCTTCCAAAATTTTTCTAAGAATTATATCCTCATCATCGTTTTCTAAATTTGCTTTATTTTTTGACTGTTGAGATGGTTTTACATAATCATTATTATGGGATACATTTTCAATTTCAGGTTTTTTAGATAACTTTTTTCGCAATATATCTGCAGGAGATTTTTGATTTGATTGTTTCAATTTTAATATGGCATTTTTAAGAGAATCCTTTTTTGAATTTGAAACATCTTTTTCTCTTTTTTGATTTGTTATGTTTTGCTTACTCTTTATTTCATACGGCGGTTGTTTTTTATGAGATGGTGTTTTCTTAACCTCTTGGAATTCATTTTTTTGAGGATTTGCATTTTTCTGTTTTTTTTCTCTTTGTATAATTTTTTTGTTATCTTTATTTATATTTTTATTATTTCTTTTATTTAAATTTATATCTTTTTTATTTGAGGATTTTTGTGGTTGTGTATCTGAATTTTTTTGTGGTTCGGCTATTAATTTTTCAACTTCTGTCCGCGATCTTCCATATGTTTCTTGGGAAAAGCGAATTATTTGGTTTTTGAATGAAATTGATGGCTCTTCCATAGGCGGAAGTGTAGTCGCAGAAAACGGAGCAGATCCAACTCCGTCAATCATCAATGTAAGATATATTTGAGCAAAACCCAGATTCACCAAATCCTCAGCCGTAAAGGTTGGTTCAAAAACGGTTTTTAATACTTCTGCATCAAATGGACCGACTCTAAATGTTATCGTTGTTCCAACGTTCCCAAATACTGCAGCGCGTATATTTTCCTCAATTTGTTCTATATATTGATGAGCTATTGTAAGACACAACTTATATTTTCTAGCCTCTGAAAGAATGTTGGCAAAAGAGTCATTTACAACTGATTGGAATTCATCAACATAGAAATAAAATGGTGGCATATGTTGTAATTCTTCTGAAGATGCCTCTGCTCTAGACATTGCCGCGAGGTATATTTTAGTCGTTAAAATACTTCCGAGAAGGTCCGCATTTTGCTCCCCCATCCTACCTTTTGATAAATTAACTATAAAAATTTTACGCTCATCCATTATTTTACGCAAATCAAAGGTTGATTTTGGCTGACCTATAATGTTGCGAACAAGCGGGTTGCTTGTAAATTGTCCAATTTTATTTTGAATTGCAGGAGTTGCTTCTTGAGTATATCTATCTGTATATCCGGCAAATTCCTCAGCCCAAAACCTCTTGACAATAGGATCTGATACAGCGTCAACAACCTTTTTCCTAAAGCTTTTATTTACGAGCATTTTGTTTACATCTATTAAGGTTGTATCGGGATACTCCAAAAGCGCAAGTAATGTATTTTGTAAGATATACTCCATTCTTGAACTCCATGCATCTACCCAAATGCGCTGAAATGAACTCATAAGTCCGGCAACAACCAAATGACGCTTATCATATCCGACATCTTCCATAACATTAAACCCCAGCGGATATTCCATATCAAAAGGAGCAAAATACACCACATCTTTTATTCTTTCTTCCGGGACATAATCAAGCAACTTGCTTGCTGTTGAACCATGAGGATCAATAAAACACATACCTTCTCCGCTTTGAATATCTTGAATTGCCATATTTTCAAGCATTGTAGATTTTCCCATTCCTGTCTTACCAATAACATACATATGCCTAGCTCTATCAACAGCACGAATACCAAATGGAGTTTTTTGTCCACGAGAATCAGTTGACGCAAAATATGTAACGCGTTTAGGATCAAAAATATATTCTTTCATAGATTAAATTATATCAGTAGAAATCTAAATTAAAAACCCCTTTTTGAGGGGTTTTTAATTTATTATTTTGTTTATTCTGATTTTGTATCTTTTGGCTCTTCTTGTTTTTCTTCCTGTGCGCTATCTTTTTCTTCTGTCTCAATGTTTTCTTTATTATCTTCAGTTTTTTTATTATCATCTATATTATTTTCAGTATCTTCAGTATCTTTGGCTTCTTCTTGTTTTTTTTGCTCTTCTTCAATTTTCTTTGCTTCCTCTTCTGCGCGCTTACGCTCTTCTTCAAGCTCAGCCGCCCCTTTTGTTGCAATTCCTATATTCTCTGTGCGGCGTAAAATTCTTCTCATTTGTTTTGCAACCTTATCTCTTATGAAGTAAAGTTTAGCTCTACGCACCTTTGCACGCTTTACGATTTCAATCTTATCTATCAATGGAGAATATAATGTAAAAATTCTCTCAACCCCAACTCCACTTGCGACCTTTCTAACAGTAAATGTTGCTCCCGGTTCTGTACCATGCTTTACAGATAACACAAGCCCTTCAAAAGCCTGTAAGCGAGTCTTTCCTTTTTCTTCAATTTTAACCCACACTTTAACGGTATCTCCGGCGCGAATGCCGAGCTCTGCTCTTTCTTTCATATCTACGGGACTAATTTTTATATTTGTTTGAATCATTGTGCGGTTACTCTAGCATAAATAGCTTTCTGAATCAACCAAAATTGATTTTTTATTGAACAACAGACCCGCTAGCGCCATTAACCTCATCTTCCGGTAAATCTGTTGTGAGATTATTTGCCTCATATTCTATTTTTGTTCCGGTAAACATATCCTCACCTTTAAGTTGTTGATACTGAATCAGAACAGGAGATTTCCCTATATGAACAGTACTTGGCACCAAACCAACATTGAATACAATTTTCTTTGGCTCTTTTCCGCCCGTTCCAGCTCCGGGCTCAACTTCTCCTACATACCATGTGATTTTACCTTCCGATTGTTTATAAACTACATTTTCAGAAACCGGGCTTTTTACATTCAGCCACCTCATATACGGTGGTAATATGCCGGTTACAACAACATCACGAACCTTGTTTGTTGTATTTGTAACAGTCCATTCAATTGCATATTTTGTCTCTTGATGCAATTTTGGAGGTACAGGTCCTGAAACTCCGAATGGATTATTTTTATATAAAGCTCTTGATTTAAGCTCTAAGTTGGTCTGAACCTTAACCTCTTCTTGAACAGTTGATTCAAGAGTTTCAGGCACTCCGGTTTCTGAGAGTCTTTGCCCGGCAACATGAATTTTTAGTTTTATTGTTGGATTTATAACACCTTTGAGATCCTCTTTCTTTTTCGGAGTTAAGCGAAGCAACAATCTTCCCTTTGAATTGGTTGGTAATTTTTTAAGCGCTCCGTTTGTTGTTGTCTTGTCCCACATTGCCACACTATCAAGAGATCTGTAAAATCCTTTATCTGCAGAAACAGTATATTTATTCAATGCTTTACCGGATATTAAGGCGGCAATTATCACGTTTGATAAAATTGATTTTAAATTATTTTTGTAGCCTATCTCTATTGGTATACTTTCACCTGCCCTTGCAACAAAATCCTTCGCAGGTTTATCATCATACAAAATAGCGATACCCAAAAACGGCTTTTTTACCTCGGTTAAATGTTCTGTTTCCGTTAATTCTGTTTTTATTTTTTCTTTCTCGCTTGGAGTGGTAAAACCAACTTTAACTTTAAAGGCTTTTTGATCTTTTTCCTGACCATTAACAATCCCGGATAATTTTATTATATATTCAGCTCCCGGATCAAGTTTTGGAATATACCATATATCTTTATCTTTTGTTGCTTTTGGTTTTGCATATTCCGGATCAAACCCAAACGGATAATCAAGTTTTGCAACAATATCATACATAGGAACTACAGAATGTGATATGATGTGAATTTCCATATCCAAAAATTGTCCTGAAACAACTTCTTTATTTGCATCTATATAAGTTTCAAGTGCATC
>JALSPS010000096.1 GCA_026985835.1 Candidatus Kaiserbacteria bacterium | reverse complement strand
TATGTAGTCTTGAAGCTCTTTCTCCGTTAAACGCGCAAAGTCGCAGGCTGTTTTGTATTTTTCAAAAAGCGCCGGCGTGATTTCGTTTACCTTTTTGTCCGTTGCCTGCGCCGAAAGTATCACTGCCACTACAAACTGAAACTTTGTCTTGTAGCGAAGCTCAGATCCGGGGCTTGGGTACATTTCTTTAAGTACTTTGACTATCGCTCGAGCGCGAGCTTGTCTTTCTTTGAATTTATTTGGTTTTTTCTGATAAGAATTCATTAAAATTTTTTATTTCAGTTAAAGCATCTGCAATATTTTTATGTATTTTTATCCGATCTTTGGTATTATATTCGCGCAAGCTTGTTCGGCTCCAAAGCTTGTCGTATTCATTTTATTTAATAAATTTTGAATTTCGGATATTAATTCATCAAGCTCTTGTTGTTTGGCTTTATCATTAGTATTATTTAGCCGTTTTGAAAATTCGGTAAAATAACCAAATAATTTCTGCCATTCTTTTTTTAAATCAAGTACAAGTTTATCAATAGAATCTTCTAGAGATTTTTTTGTTCTTTCCGGTAATTTTATTATTTTTGCTTCTGGGCGCCTTGGTTTAATCATTGAATTTCTTGTGCTATTTTTTTAACCTTTTCTTCTTCATTTTTTACTCTATCATCTTCTTTTTTAATTGTTGAATCTGCGAGATACTTTTTATGATGCACATCCATAAGAGAAAAAGCAAGCATTCCGGAAAATATAATACCGGCAACATTTATAAGAAACATAACCGCAGCTCCGGCAGCAACATCAATTCTTAAATGCGCCAAACCGACGCCAACCGTTGCAAGCGGAGGCAATAAAGAAACAGCAACGGCAATACCGGGCAATGTCTCAGAAAGTTGGGGTTGCACAAGAGCAAAAACAACGGCCAAACCGGCAACAACAGCAATAGCAAAAGAAAGTAGTGATGGCAAATGCCTCTCTAGCGCAACCTGTGTTATTTCAAAGTGTCCAAAAGAAAACATAAGTGTTGCCAATATAGAAGTTATAAGCACAAGCCCAATAGCCTGAATGGATGTGTTAAAAGATCTCGTAACCAACCTTGGGCTTGACATTGAAAGCCCTAGCGCAAGCGCCAAAATCGGCGACATTATTGGAGCCAAAAGCATAGATCCGATTACAACAGTTTCGGAGCCGGCAATTAACCCAAAAGATGCCATAGCGGCAGCCATAACCGTCATAAAAAAGAAGTCAAAATCGGGAGTTGCCTCTGAAACAAGGCGCTTAACAGCCTTTGATTTATCCATTTCATTAACCGCTTGAAATCTTGATAACAACATATCTATATTGTATACAATTTATAAAAAAAGTAAATTATTTATTAAGGGGAGTTTTTAATATAAGATAAACCAATCCAAATAAAATTATTGTTGCAAATATCTGAAATGAGCTCATTAAATTACCATTAAAGAAATAATCAAAAAATATAGCGGACACCGGCCATGCAAGTTCAGCTATAGTTGCTAAACTCGCCGGAATTTTTCTTAAACCATAATAATATATATACATAGCCCCAGCGCCAGAAGAAAGA
>JALSPS010000095.1 GCA_026985835.1 Candidatus Kaiserbacteria bacterium | reverse complement strand
GGAAAGATTTAGATATTTCTCAGTTTTTGGATTATTTTTATTTTCAGGTTTTATATTAAGCGCATTTAGTAGATCCTCTGAGGATGTGAGAGTATATGCTCCTTCTTTTATTAAATTGTTTGAGCCTTTGGCTGTTGGGCGTGTTATGTCATGAGGTACGGCAAAGAGATCTCTATTATATTCTGTCGCGAGTCGCGCGGTTATAAGAGTTCCGCTTCTTTGTTCGGCTTCTATTACAACTGTGATATGTGATATGCCGGCGAGTAGTCTATTGCGTTGTGGAAATGTCCACGCGGCAGCTTTTTGTTTTTCAGAAAATTCTGAAAAGAGAGCGCCTTCTGCGTCTAGAATTTCTTTTGCAAGTTTTGTATGTCCGCGCGGATAAATCACAGATGAATGTAGTCCGGAACCGGGGAAAGCGATTGTTTTTATATTTTGTTTCAAGGCCTCTCTGTGCGCTATGGAGTCTATTCCATAGGCGAGTCCCGAGACAACAATCACAGGGGTTCCCGCGAGTCCTTTTATAAGTTTTTCACATACCTGTTTTCCGTAGGATGAATACTTGCGAGAACCTACGAATGTGATTAATTTGTATTTTTGCCAGTTTGGCACCCGGCCTTTATAAAAAAGCTTCTCTGGCGGATCTGTGATTTCCTTTAACAGTGGAGGAAAGTTATTAAAATCCAATTGTTGAATAGTTTCTTTCATAATGTTATTCTAGCATAGTATGTTGGATATAAAATTCATAAGAGATAATAAGGATATAGTAATTGCAGGCGCAAAGAAAAAGCATATTGATGTTGATATTGAAAAATTAATCACTCTTGATGATAAGAGGCGAGAGCTTTTAAAAGTCGTTGAAGATATGCGCGCAAAACAAAATACGATTACAAAAGAAATTTCTACAGAGCAAAATCAGGAAATGCGCGCAAGTAAAATTGCCGAGATGCAAAAACTCAAAGAACAAATTCAAAAAGAGAATGATAAACTCAAAGATGTATTAAAAGAGTGGCAACAACTTATGCTTCTTGTTCCTAATGTACCTGACATCTCTGTTCCAGAAGGAGAATCAGATGAGGATAATGTTGAGGTAAAGGTATGGGGTGATGTTCCAAGTTTTGATTTTGAGATAAAGGATCATATAACACTTATGCAGAATCTTGATATGGTAGATCTTGAGAGAGGAACAAAGGTCGCCGGTTTTCGTGGATATTTTTTAAAAAACGATGGAGCGATGCTTGAATGGGCAATTTTTCATTTTGCTCAAGAGTTTTTCTTGCAAAGAAACTTTACTCCAATGATTGTTCCTTCACTTTTAAATAAAGAGCCTTTTATCGGAACCGGATATTTACCTCAAGAAGAAGAGAATCTTTATAAAACTCAAGATGATAAATATCTTGCCGGAACTGCAGAGGTCGCTGTTATGAGTTATTTTATGGACGAGACCCTGAAGGAGTCTGATTTACCATTTAAGGCGTTTGCTTTCTCTCCTTGTTTCAGACGCGAGGCTGGAAGTCATGGGAAAGACACAAAAGGGCTTATACGTGTGCATGAATTTTTCAAGTATGAGCAAGTGGTTTTGTGCGAAGCATCTCATGAGACTTCTGTTCGTATACACGAAGAGCTAACTAAAAACTCAGAAGAATTTTTACAAGCACTTGGAATTCCGTATCACATTGTTGTTAATTGTGGCGGAGATATTGGTTTGGGACAAGTAAAAAAATACGATATTGAGGCATGGATGCCTTCACAAAATAAATATCGCGAAACACATTCATCTTCATATTTCCATGATTTCCAAACCCGCAGATTGGGAATAAAATATAAAGATTCAAATGGAAATTTGAGATATGCTCACTCTCTAAATAATACCGCAATTGCCGGACCCAGGATATTGGCGGTTTTGGTTGAAAATTATCAACAACCGGATGGGTCCATTATAGTGCCTGAAGTTCTTAGAAAATATGTTGGTAAAGAGAAAATCACAAAAGAAACATAAAGCTAAAAAACGCTTAACATTAAAACAAAGAAGAAGGCGTCTAAAAATGATTATTGCCGGTTTTATGTTTGCATTTGCTATTTTTTTATTTCTGCTTTTGGCGTTTTTATCACACTTGGAACGCTTTACAATACACTCAATAAAAGTTGAAGGAAATAAAAATATAGAAACAGCCAAACTTACCTTTTTTATTGATTCAATCATAAAGGATGGAAACTTTCATTTTTTTTCGCCAGCGAATATATTTTTAATTCCAAAACTTGAAATTCAACAAAAATTAAAAAATAAGTTTCCAAGAATAAGAAATGTATCTGTACCGTTTAATGGTCTTAATGATGAATTGATTATAAAGATTGAAGAGAGAGTGCCTGTTTTTAATTATTGTATTTTTGATATTGATAAAAATAAACAATGTTTTTATGCGGATGCGGAAGGTTTTATTTTTGCTCCTGTCTACGGATTAAATTCATCAAAAATATATCTTATTTATGAAAAAGAAAATGATAAAAAAATTGGTATAAAGGATCACTTTGCAAAACCGAAAGAAATTGAATACCTAAATAAATTAATTAATAATTTGATTTCAGAAGGGTTTATATTTGATAAAATTGATTTATACGGAAAAGATGTTTTTGTTTTTTTGGATTCATTTTTTTTGAAATTTGCTCTTGATCGTGATCCGCAAAAGCAAGTGCAAAATTTAAAATCAGTACTTAATTCTGAATTTTTGAAAGATAAACAAACCGATTTGATGTATATTGACCTGAGGTTTGACAATAAAATCTTCTATAAATTTAAAACTCAAAATGAATAATTTCTGGACAACCCTTAATTCTCCCTTTTTTGCCTTAGCGCCAATGGAGGATGTTACAGATGTTGCATTTAGAGAAATGTTTGCCCGTCATTCTCACTCTAATCCTGTGTTTTTTACAGAATTTGTTTCTGTTGATGGAATTGTATATTCAAAATCCAACGATAGAGAAAAATTATTTTCAAAATTATTATTCACAAAAAAACAGCGACCCATTGTTGCGCAGGTTTTTGGGGCAAAACCGAATAACTTTATCAAAGCTCTCAATGAAATAAAATCTTTTGGGTTTGACGGTGTTGATATAAATATGGGGTGCCCTGACAGAAGTGTTGAGAGGCAAGGAGCCGGCGCAGCGTTAATAAAAACACCGGATATTGCAAAAGAAATAATCACAAATTCACGCAGTTTTCTTGGAGAGGATATGCCGTTATCAGTTAAAACTCGTATTGGATATAATGCGCCTCAAATAGAAGAATGGATTGGTCTTTTGCTATCTTTGAATTTGGATGCTTTAACTATTCATTTGCGAACAAGAAAAGAGATGTCTCTTGTTCCGGCGCATTGGGAATTTGGACAAGAGATATTAAAAATGAGAAATAAAATATCTCCAAAAACAAAAATTATTTTAAATGGCGATATTATTTCACTAAAAGATGGAGAAAATAAGTGCTTAAATACCGGAGCAGATGGTGTGATGACTGGGCGCGGGGTATTTGGGAATCCATCTTTTTTTGCTCAATATGAAGAAGATAATAGGAGTGTTGAAGAAAAAATAAATCAGCTTATAGAACACATAAAATTATTTGATAAGTTTTTATTCTCTAAAGGATATAAAGGTTTTTATGTTATGAAGAAGCATTTTAAGGCATATATTAACGGGTGGAATGGCGCAAAAGAATTACGCATAGCGCTTATGGAAACAACTTCCCCCGAATCGGCAATAAAGATATTAAAAGAGGTTTTAAAAGAAAAATAAACTGTTATTATATGTATATGGATAAACAAACAAATTTAGCATTTTACAGAAAATACAGACCAACTTCTTTTGATGAAGTAATTGGGCAAGACCATATAACCAAACCGCTTAAAGCACAAGTAAAAAATTCAAACCCATCTCATGCATATCTTTTTTCCGGTGGCAGAGGAATTGGTAAAACAACAATTGCAAGAATCCTCGCAAACGAACTTGGGGTTTCGCAAAAAGATATATATGAAATAGATGCGGCCAGTCATACCGGAGTTGATGATGTTCGCGATATAAAAGAAAGCGCGTATACTCTGCCTTTTGAATCTAAATATAAAGTATATATTTTTGATGAGGTTCATATGCTTTCCAAGAGCGCGTTTAACGCTCTTCTAAAAATTCTTGAAGAACCTCCAAGTTATGTGATTTTTATGCTTGCGACGACCGAGCCGGAAAAAATTCCGGATACTGTAATCTCAAGATGTGAGACATACAATTTAAAACAACCTACAAAACATATTCTTGTAGATGTATTGAAAAGTGTTGCAAAAAAAGAGAAAAGAAATCTTGAAAATGGCGTATATGAGTTGGTGGCGACACTGGCAAATGGATCATTTAGAGACGCGCTTGGCATATTGCAAAAAATACTAAACTCTTCTGAAAATAAAACAATTTCTGTAGAGTTTGCTGAAGAATTAACCGGCGCGCCAAAAACAAAATTATTAAATGATTTATTAAAGGCAATGACGGATAAAAAAATAGAAGAAGCTCTTGCCGTTATAGGAAGCGTCGTATCTCTAAATGCAGATATTATTATATTTCAACAATTATTTTTGGAGAGATTTAGAACAGTGTTGTTATTAAAGTATGCGCCAGACTTGGCAGAAAAAATTAAAGCTCAATACACTCAAGATGATTTTGAATTTTTATCAAGTGTTGCAAATTCAGATTCTGAAATAATTAAACCGCAAACACTTTTAAAATTAATTGATACTGAACTAAATACAAAAATTGCATCAATAAAACACCTTCCTTTTGAATTGGCAATTATTGATATTTTAGATAATTAAAACATTGACTAGAGCAAATTATAAGATAAGATATGCTTGTGATTGCCGGATCGTCTAATGGTAGGACAGCGGGTTTTGGTCCCGTCAATCTAGGTTCGAGTCCTAGTCCGGCAACAGAGATAAAAGTTGAGGTTAAGAATCTTTATTTTACTGTATAGATTAGTGCTCCAAGTTGTGTTAAACTTGTTTCGTTATAAGTAATAAATTTATATGGAAGAAGTTCCCGATGTTTTGATTTATTTAATTGTTTTTGTTTTAATTTCATTCTCTGCTCTTTTTTCCGGACTTACCCTTGGTTTAATGGGGCTTTCAAGAAGCGAGCTTAAGAGAAAAGCGGAAATAGGAGATCTCAATGCTAAAAAAATTTATAAGATACGAAAAAATGGAAACCTTTTACTCACAACTCTTTTAATTGGGAATGTTGCAGTTAATGCGACTCTTTCTATATTCTTAGGAGCAATAACGAGCGGTATTTTGGCGGGTATTATCGCAACAATTTTAATCGTTGTGTTTGGAGAGATAATACCGCAGGCGGTTTTTTCAAGATTTGCATTAAAGCTTGGCGCAAAAATGGCGCCACTTGTGCGCCTGCTTTTATGGATTTTTTATCCTGTAACGGCTCCAATCGCATTATTATTGGATAAGGTTTTGGGAGATGAGCTTCCAACAATTTATTCAAAACAAGAATTAATAAAATTGATAGAAGAACATGAGGATGCCGGGGAGTCTGATATAGATGAAGATGAAGAGCGTATTTTAAAAGGCGCGTTAACTTTTTCAGATAAAAAGGTTGTTGATATTATGACTCCAAGGACGGTTGTTGAACAATTTAGATCTGATACCGTAATAAATAAAGATTTTTTAGAAAAAGTAAGAAATTCCGCTTTTTCTCGTTTTCCAATTTATGAAGATTCTGAAGATAACATAATTGGATTATTATTTGCCTCCGATTTAATTGGTTTTTCACCATCTGAAAAAACTCTCAAAGAATTCACATTGAGAAAGCCTATATTTATTTTAGAATCTGAAAGTTTGGATAATGCGCTAACGAGATTTTTAAAAACTCGTAAACATCTTTTTGTTGTTAAAGATGAATTTTCATCCATCACCGGAGTTCTATCATTGGAAGATATTCTAGAAGAGATATTGGAGCAAGAAATTATGGATGAAAAAGATAAGCATGCCGACTTGAGGGCTGTTGCAAGAGAAAAAAATTAACCTCTTGAGTTTTGAATTTTATATGGGACAATACTCTTATGGACGATAAAAAGCTATTGAGAGGAGTAAATATATTATTTGTTGAAGATGATGAGTTTATAGGAGGTGTTATAACCTTGCATCTTGAAAATGCAGGTGCTCGGTTTTTTTGGGCTCGCGGAGGCAATGAGGCGTATGATATTTTAATGAAAGAAAAATTTGATATTGTCCTAACTGATTTAAAGATGAAAAATGGCTCCGGAATAGAACTAATTAAACAAATAAAATCAAATCAAAACTTTGTAGATATTCCAATACTAGTGTTAACAAACCTTACAAATGAAGATATTGAAGTGATTGATGCAAAAAAAATGGGGGTAAAAAGTTTTTTTGCAAAATCCAGTACTCCAATGGGTGAGCTTGTACGAGTCGTCGCTTGTATTTTAAAAATTAGTAATGATTGTAATGTTGAACAACAGCATATCTCTTTAATACCTAAAAATGAAACAACAGACAGCGCTTGAGATATTAAAGACCGGTAGGAATGTTTTTCTTACCGGCGCCGCAGGCGCCGGTAAAACATATGTACTAAACAAGTACATTGACTATCTTAAAGAGCATAATGTTCCTGTAGCCTTAACCGCATCAACCGGTATAGCCGCAACGCACATAAATGGTATGACGATACATTCTTTTAGTGGAATTGGTATTAAAGATTATTTAGATGATTGGGCAATTGATGCGCTAAGTCAAAAACAATATCTACAAAAACGTTTTGAAAATTTGGAAGTTTTGATTATTGATGAAGTATCAATGCTTTCTGCGCAATTTATTGATTCATTAAATGAGCTTATAAAAGTTTTACGACGAAACACTGAACCGTTTGGCGGTTTGCAAGTAGTTTTTGCGGGAGATTTTTTTCAGCTCCCGCCGGTTAAATTGGGCGCTGATGGATTTGCGTATAATGCCGCAAGCTGGCAAACGGGAGATATAAGAGTTTGTTATTTGACTGAGCAATATAGGCAAGATTCAGATGAGTATCTGGATCTACTTAATAAAATTAGAGATGGAAATGATTTAAACATCGTTGAGAAAATTTTACAAAAGAGAATTATAAATTCTTCGTCTGATGCAAATGTTAGAACAAGACTTTACACACACAATATAGATGTAGATGAAGCAAATAGAATAGAACTACAAAAAATAAAAGGAAAGACAAGATTTTTTTCAATGTCTTACGGTGGAAGAAAAAATCTTATAAATTCTCTGGTAAAAAGTGTTCTTGCTCCTGAACAACTTGAA
>JALSPS010000094.1 GCA_026985835.1 Candidatus Kaiserbacteria bacterium | reverse complement strand
CCATATATGCAACCTCTCCGATAAATACCGGGTGTATAATTTCGCCATATTTTCCATCATAACAAATCTCTTCTTGATTAAAATCAATAAAAATGGGATTTCCGATTTTTATTGGTTGGAAATCTTTCCCTTGAATTTTTGGATGAATTAAAGCTGCTATTTCTTTTAGCGAATTTTTTGGGTAATCAATTGAGGTTATATAATTGTAACATTCAATTTTTGATTTTATAGGCAATTGTTTCAAATTATTTAGATTTTCTATTATGTTTAGAATTTCAAAAACTATTTTTTGTGTTGCAAATATGGTTTCTGCAAAAATAGCTCCTTGAGGAATTGGGCCAACTTCTATTGTAAGAGCATGTTTCGCAATGGAAGTTATGTATGGTTGAGTCAATCTATCCTCAAAGAGTGTTAAAATTTTTATTTCAGGGAATTTTTCTTTAAGAATTTTTGCCACCAGAATTGAATAAGGATCATTGTCGGTTATTATGATTGTTATTCCCATATTTGCGGTACTTGAGTGTAGATCTATTATAAAATCATAATTTTCTTTTTTGCTTGCCTTTGGTCCCAGAATTTTATTTAATTTTTTTGCTAAAGTTTGTTCGTAATTTTTTGGTTTCTTGTGTAAATCTTTAAGAGAAAAAGAGCGATTAAGATCTTGATCCACATATCTTCTGTTTTGTTTTGCGGCTTTTATGTTTGCAATATATGCATCGCTTTTAATAGTTGACCTCTGAATTTTATCAGGATTTTTTGTCCAATTCTTAATCAATTGTAATCCTATAGATTCATTACCATGTGTTGCGCCGAGAATTGCAATTTTCTCTATCTTAATTTTTTTCATATCTTATTATTATTGATAAATATGTTTGGGGATGGGATCATCCCCAAACAAATTACTCTTCAAGGAGCCAGTATGTGCGAGTTGTGTGTGTTCCATCTTGAATATCAAGTTCTTGAAAACCAAGAGACTCATATAGTAGACGCGCTCCAATTGCTTTTTTATCGGTGCGCAAGAGAATTTTTTTGATACCTTGTTTTTGTAGACTTGATATTACAGCCATACTTAAAACTTCCCCAAGCCTTTTGCGTCTATAACATTTTGCGACGCCGAGTTCAGTAATATATCCGAGACACAAATTTGACCCAAAAATATAATCAAGAGCGTTTGTGTTGGATATCTTTTGCATCATTATTTTATTGACAGCATATCCCCAGCAAAATCCCAGTACCTCATTATTCTTTGATTTTTTTACGACGCTGATTGCAAAAGTTGGATTTTCCGAGAGATTTTCCAGAAGCTCTCTTTCTACCTCTTTTTTATCCCAGTGATATTCATTCCATGGGGGTTCGCGCCAAATTTGGCAATAGAGCTTGGCAATCTGTGGAACTAAAGGAATTGTATCCAAGCGTGTATTTATAATTACCAATGACATAGCTTCCTCCTTTTTTGAGTGTAAAAGAACAAAGCGGCCTCTTTGAGACCGCTTTGTAATGTTTATATTTATTTGTAGTTAATTATATAACAACACAGAGCGACCTCAAAAATCTTGAGAGCTCTTATGATGCATAATTATTGCATTTGTTGTTATTTTTTTCATATCAGTATAAAAAC
>JALSPS010000093.1 GCA_026985835.1 Candidatus Kaiserbacteria bacterium | reverse complement strand
TTAGTAAAATAAGTACTATATATATCAACTCCAGGCGCGCCAACATCAACAGTGGTTTTGCCATAATTGGAAAAACTTGCGAGCTGATCTTTATTATCAGTTGCCGCAACGGCAATAATATTATCTAAATCATAACTCGCGGGGTATGCCGGTCTGTTATCATTATTATTTTCAGCGTTGCCCGCTGCCGCAACAAACAACCCGCCATGTTCACCAAAATATTTAATCGCATCATACAACGCTTGCGAGTACCCACCACCACCCCAACTGGCATTTATAACTTTTGCCCCATTGTCCGCAGCAAAATAAATACCTTTAACTGCAGCATCAACATCTAAGTAGTGTCCGCTACCAAAATCAATATTTATAGCCATAATTTTCACATCCGGTGCAACGCCTAAAATACCGATACTATTGTTGTGTTTTGCCGCAATTGTTCCTGCAACATGCGTCCCATGATATGATCTAAATGAAACCGGATAAGGATCTTTGCTGTTTGTATGGAAATTAAACCCATGTATACAACCACCATTTATTGGATCTCCATTACTATCTTGCCCTACACAATCACTTCCATTCCACATAACATCTGCCAAATCAGGATGGTCATACATAACACCGGTGTCTACAACCGCGACAATTATCTCATTGTCGCTTGCTGTATTATTTTCATAAACTGTCATTGCCTCAGGATAATCAATATCTGCATCTTTGGTACCGGTATGGAAATTTACAACCTGCCCCGTATTATGCAACCCCCATAGTTTGTCAATCTCAGGATCATTAGTTTGAATTGCAGAGAGTTCGTAAACATAATTTGGTTCAGCATACTCCACTTTTTCTTTTTCGCTATTCTTTATAGTAGAGATGAGTGCACCCGGGTCTTCATCTTGTGTTTTAAAGACCACAAGATTTCCAGCCGGAATAATGCTTAATTTTTGTAAGTTATATTTCGTCGCAAACTGTGTTATCTTTGAATTCGCATCAGAAGAATTCATTTCAACTATAAAACTTTTTTTAAATTTTACGAGTAATTTATGCGGCTCGTACCCATTTTGAAAACTAGAAGCAATACTACTTTTAGCACTGTTATCAGCAGTATTTACCTGTTCCTTTTGTGGCTTTTGATGCTCTTTTTTAAAATTATCAAATGCACTTAAAACAGCGGAAATCATATTCGAAAAAGATAGAGTGTTATTCTTCTCGTCTCCGGTGTCAGCGTTGCCATCTTCATCATCCACATTAGCGGCATCAGCTTCAGAATCAACAGAATTTATTTTATCTGATTGCAGATTGTCTGATGCTTCATCCTTTTTTGAGTCAGTGTCTTCCCCTGTATTGTTATTGTTTTTTTTAATCTGAGTCAGACTGTCAGAAGCATCTTTGTTATCCTCATCTTTATTTTCTTCTTTAGAATCTTTTTGTGTGCCGTCCTTCGTGCTACTACCAATATCATCCTTATCTTTTGATGGCGGAATGCCTATAGAGGGCTGCTGCACATCTTGCAAGTCTTTATCTTTATTCACCCCACCTTCTTCAGGGGGCAGTCCAATTATGAGCTTGCTACTCTCCTCGCGAACCCCATCACCAACAGGGACACCGACACTGATATCGTTATCTTTTTTATCATTATCAATATTATGCTTATCTTTTGTTGGCGGAACACCTATTTTAGGCTGTTGCACATCATTTGAGTTCTTATCTTTGAATGGCTCATTTGGTAATTTAGAGTTATTATTCTGTTTTTCTTTTTTATTCGAAATAGTATTATTGGCTATTTGATTACTACGATTAATACTTTCAGATGCCTGATGTTCGTAATTTTGTGAAGAATCAGAGCTATATATATCTTCGGCATACACAAATGAGAGCGCAGCAAAGAAAAGAAGAAAAACAAAAAACAAAGTGATATATTTATGAAGAAATTGTTTCATATTCTACATTGTATTATCGATATATAAAAAAACAAGTCTAGAAATATACACAATCTATCACATATGCTCAGGCATATTAAAACCGAGAAGTTTTGCTCCATTTTTTAGTGTAACAGAAACTGCATAGGTTAATGCAATTTTTGCTCTCTCGTCATTTGAGCCATCCATTATTTTTTCACTTGCATACCAGCTGTTAAATTCCCCCGCCAATTGCGTTAAATAATTTGTTATTTTGTGTGGCGCAAATTCCGTTCCGGCTCGCTCAACCACATCTCCAAACTTAACAAGTAATTTTGCAACATTATTGATTGGTATATCACTTGTATCTATATCTGAGTTATATTTTTTGAGTATGGATTTCGCGCGTGCATATGTGTATTGTAAATATGGCCCCGAATCTCCTTCAAAAGAAGTTGATGCTTCTAAGTCAAAAACTATATTTTTTCCCATACCTACTCTTAAAATTGCGTATTTAAATGCCGCTAAAGCAATTTGTTCCGCAATCTTATCGTCTTTTTGATAACCATTTTCATTCATTCTGTTTATCGCTTCTTTCTTCACATTATCAATTAGCTCCTCTGCAAGCGGGACACCGCCATCGCGCGACGAGATTTTACCGGTTGAGAGCGAAAGGCGCCCATGTTGCAAATACTCTGATTTCTCAGCCCATTCTTTATTGATAAGCTCTGCCGATTTTTTTACAAGCTCAAAATGCTGTTTTTGTTCAATATCAGTTATCGTTATAGACTTATCAAAATTAAATTTATCAAATTTCATTTTGATAAGTCCAATATCTTTTGTTAAATAGGTGCCAAATCCTTGCGAATTAACAAAAACATTATCATAAAGACCGTATTCTGAACCTCTAAAAATAATCGCATTATCAGATTTTTCAAATATGGCCGGTGTGTTTTCTTTTACAATCTGCTTTCCTAATTTTTCTGCCTCTGATTCAAATAAGAGTTCATCAAATTTAGAGCCCAACCTATCTGTTATATCCAAAAAATATCTTAAAGAAAGTTCTCTTCCTTTTTTATAAATCTTCCACTCTAAAGAATTCTTATTTTTATTGTATAAAGATTCATTTATTTTATCAATTTCTGACTTTATTTCCAAATCTTCATAAGCTCTCACGCCAAGAACATACGCTTCACCCAAATCTTTTATCCCAAAATCTTGTTTTTTTCCTTGTTTTATGAGCGCCCAAACAGCTTTTGCTATTCCAGGAGAAATATCAGATGGAAATGATACAGCAGAAACATTAGCGCCCAAAAAACTAAGAGTTCTTACAACTGCCTCTCCGTAACTGTTATTAACAAGATGCCCTATATGAAATGGCTTAAACAAGTTAGGCGAGCTGTGTTCCACTAATATGTTCCGGCCGGTAAATAAATCTGATTTTCCAAAGTTTTCAGGTTCTTGTACTGCGCTTTTGATAATTTTAATAAAGGCTTTTTTATTTAAAAAGAAATTCAAAAAACCCGGTCCTGCCACCTCGATTTTTTCAATATATTTTCCGGGTATTATTAAATCGCGAATTTGTTGCGCAAATTCACGAACATTTTTCCCTTCCCTTTTTGCAATAACCATTGCCACATTAGATGAATAATCTCCAAAGGATATATCTGCCGGAGCTTCCAGATGAATAAAATCAACATCAATGTTTAGCTTTTTTAAGGCCTCTTTTATACTATCTTTTATTTCATCTTGAAT
Organism: Candidatus Kaiserbacteria bacterium; assembly: GCA_026985835.1. Classification (GTDB taxonomy): domain Bacteria; phylum Patescibacteriota; class Minisyncoccia; order Phycocordibacterales; family UBA2100; genus S143-145. The sequence goes on along the minus strand of JALSPS010000093.1, from coordinate 3,773 downwards.
TTTCATAATCACGCTTTATCTGTTCTTTTTGCCTCATTTATAACATTCATAACATCCTTTACAACAGATTCTATTGGCTGGGTCGCATCTATACGCACACCATTAACTTTTGAGATTATAAATTCATTTAATCCGGAATATACTTTTTTATGAAAATCAATTTTGCGTTTATCAAAATGATTGATATTTTCTTCTCCTCTTGAATATGCTCTTTTTAATCCTTCCTCTGGAGTAATATCAAGAAAAATATAAATGTCCGGCTCATAATCTTGCAGAAAATGCTTTCTTTTTTGCCAAAATAACTCTTCAAGTTGCCGATTTCCTTGAGCGATTATCTGATAAGCATATGAAGAGGAATCAAACCTGTCTGTTATAACAATTTTTCCGGCTGATAAAGCAGGGATAATTGTGTGCCTCAAATGATCTCGTCTCGCAGCCCAAAAAAGAGCAAACTGGGTTTCAGCATCCGACATTTTTGCTTCATCAGATAAAATAAGTTCACGAATCCTCTCAGCATAAGGCGATCCTCCCGGTTCGCGTGTATATATTGCATTCCAACCTAATTGATTTACAACTTTATGCGCAACAGTTGTTTTCCCAGCTCCTTCACCACCATCCAAAACAATAAACAATCCTTTTTTATTTTTGTCTTGAACATTCATATTATTTTATCCCGGTGCTCCCAAATCCGCTTTCACCCCTGTCCGCTTCCGCAAGCTCATCAACTTCTGTGAATTCGGGACTCTCAACTTTTTGAAAAAGTATCTGAGCTATTTTGTGCCCTTTTTCTATTTTGTATGATTCATCAGATGTGTTAAAAAGCGCAACTTTTACCTCTCCACGATAACCGGAATCTACAACCCCGGCAAGAGTTGTAACACCAGACTTTACGGCAATACCACTTTTATCCCATATGAGCCCGACATACCCTTCCGGGATTTCCATAGCTATTCCTGTTGGGATAAGCGCGCGTGTCCTTGGCATAATATCGACATCCTCAAGCGAAAAAAGGTCTGCTCCGGCGTCTGTTTTATGCGCATAAAGAGGAATTTTTGCATGTTCATTTAATTTTTTAATTTTTATTTCCATAATAATTGATTCTAAACTATTAAAATTTATTTTTCCACATCATTGATTCAACAGGCTTATGTTCTTGTTTGGAATACTTTGCGTCGCTTTTTTTATCATATGGGTTTATAACATCTCCCTCAACTGTATGATAAATAATTTGTCCTATGGGCATCCCCGGATAAACTCTAACGGGTTTTGATACAGACAGCTCAAGTGTCCAATACCCGCAAAAACCAACGTCCCCAATTCCTGCAGTTGCATGTATATCAATACCAAGTCTGCCCACACTACTTTTACCATCCAGGACAGGAAGATGCTTGTGGGTTTCAGTATACTCTATGGTGGCCCCAAGATACAATTCTCCCGGAACCAACACATATCCCTTTTGAGGAATCCTAAAATGATGTATTTTATTATGTTTTTTTGCATCAAGCTCCGGATCAATATAAACGGCCAAAAATTCACTCAAACAAACGTCATACGAATTACTCCCTAATTTATTTCTGTCAAAGGGTTCAATTACAATATCTTTATTATTTATGCATTCCAAAATTTTTGAATCTGACAAAATCATAATTAAACAACCATTTTAGCCTTTATTGTTTTTTGAGGATTATAATCAACAAGTTTGACATCCTCCATTGTAAAATCATCTATATTATTTACATCTGGATTTATCCAAAGTTTTGGTAACTCGCCTGGAATACGCTTAACTTGTTCTTTTACCGCATCAAAATGTTCATGGTATATATGAGCATCATTAAATGTAAAAATTGCCTCTTTTGGTTTTAAACCGGTTACCTGAGCCACCATAGCAAGCAACATTGAGTAACTTGCTATATTAAATGGAACACCCAAAAACATATCACAACTCCTTTGATTCATATGTAAACTCAACTCTCCGTTTGCGACATAAAATTGAAAATCGCGATGGCAAGGAGGAAGAGCCATTTTATGAAGCTCCCCCGGGTTCCACGCAGAAACAATTAAACGCCTATCGTAAGGGTTTGTTTTTATTCTCTCTATCACATCTTTAAGTTGATCAAATTCTTCTCCATCTGAATTTGTCCAGTGTCTCCACTGTACCCCGTAAACTCGTCCCAAATCTCCTTTAAATTTTGCAAAACCCCTATCAAGCCAGTAATCAGCGTTTGCATTTGCAGTCCAGATTGTTTTTTTTGAATCATCGCGGGTACCATATAAAATCTCTGCAAGCCTTCTCTCATCTCCGGAACCTTCTATAAACCATAATAATTCTGACAAAACAGACTTGAATGCAAGTTTTTTGGTTGTTACTGCTGGAAAACCGTCTTGCAAATTAAATCTCATTTGAATGGCAAATATACTACGTGTCCAGCCATTTCTGCCTTCACGATCAATACCGTTTTCAATTATATTTTCAAGCGCGTCAATATATTGTTTCATACTCATATATTAACATGCTATTAAAAGTTAGCAAAAAATGTATAATGACTTTATTATGCGTAATAAATATAAAGTAATAGCAATAGCTGCAATTGGTAAAAATAGGGAACTCGGGTATAAAAATAAATTACTCTGGAATATACCGACAGACTTAAAACATTTCAAAGAAACAACCAGGCAACACCCTGTAATTATGGGAGATAAAACCTACGAATCATTACCTCGAAAACCTTTACCCGGGCGCACTAATATAATAATGACACTGAACAAAAACTTTTATGCGCCAAAAGCATTACTGGCACATTCTCCGGAAGAGGCGCTCACCCTTGCAAAAAAAGCGCCGGGCAGCGATAAAATCTTCATAATAGGAGGCGGTACAATTTATAAAATAATGCTTCCATTTACAAACGAGTTGAACCTTACATTGGTTAATGACTCTCCTAAAGCAGATGTATTCTTCCCAGAATTTACGGATCAATTTAAATTGATTGAAAAAGGCGCCACAATAATTGAAAACGCAATTAAATTCCAATTTGCAAAATTTTATAGAAAATAATTATTGTAAAATTCTTTGCACTCCCAATACTATCCAAAGCGTGCCTGCAAATAAAACAACCATTGCGGTTGTTCTTTGTTTATATGCTCCACTAAAAGACAAAGCTATGAGTAACATACCTGTTACAAATGCTGAAATAGCCGGAGGTTTTTGGCTGTCAAATATCATCAGAAGAACCATTGCTGAGAAAATAACATTTATCAAAAATCCCTTCCAATCCTTCTTGATTTCATTCAATAATTTCATATCTATCAAAAATTAAACAAATTTATCCGGAATTGAAAACTCACGAGCCAGTTTTTGCACTTTCTTTTTCAATTTTTGTAATTCCTTATCTTTTCTGAATTTTGTGTTTATTTTTTTCAAAAAATCATTTTTCTCATTCCTCTTACCTTTTGGTAATTCGATATCTGCGGTATGGTCAATAACCTGCGCAATAATCTCAGCTATTTTTTTCATCTCGCGCGCTTTCATACCGCGAGTTGTAATACTTGGCGTTCCCAGACGAATACCGCTTGGATAAAACGGACTTGCAGGTTCATTTGGTATTGTATTTTTATTTGTCGTAAGACCAACCGCATCAAGCGCTAACTCAACAATAGCTCCTCTTCCTTTCCCAACATCCATTAAAAGTAAGTGATTATCTGTCCCGCCCGAAACAAGTTTTACTTTCTGTTTTTTCAATTCACTTGCAAGAGTTTTAGCGTTTTTAACAATCTGA
>JALSPS010000092.1 GCA_026985835.1 Candidatus Kaiserbacteria bacterium | reverse complement strand
ACCAACCTTTTCTCCCGGGTTTATTGTGAAAGATAATTTGTCAAAAAGAATTTGACCGTGCTTATAAGCAAAAGAAACATTATCAAATTCTATTTTACCGCCATTTATATTTAATTTTTTAGGACGGGAAGGATCCGCGACAGATGGTGGTGTTTCAAAAATTTCAATCATATCTTTCATATTTGCAAACGCTCTAACAACATCTTTTAAACTCCTGCCAAAATTCCAGACAACTCCCGCGATCTGCAAAACATACGCTTGCACAAGTACGATTGTTCCGGCAGAAACGAATCCGTTTATCCAAGAGGTTATAATCCAATACATTGCAACAACTTCCAAAATACCAACATATATTCCTTGAAATGTATTTATTACGATAGAATATCTCCACGCCCTATCTCTTGCGGTTTTTAAAATAATATTCGCTCTTCTATAATAGGCGCTTTCCCGTTTAGCGGATGCAAAAATTTTTATATTTAAAACATTTGAAATCGCATCAGCTAAAACACCTGTTGTATTAGCCTCTTTATCAGCGCGAATTAAATCAAGCTTATATTGTTTGCGCACCAAAATGTATATAATAAGCAAAAATAAACCAAACCAAATCCCAAATACGAAAATCAATCCCGGCACAAATATAAATAAACCAACCGCAATAAAAAGAAGCTTTATAAAGTCAAACCAAAATGTAAACAAAATTTTATCTTGTAATGTTTCAAAGGCAGATAAATATCTTTTTGTTTTATTCACAAGCGAACCTGTAAAATTATCTGCAAAAAATGCGTATGAATGTTTTAATATGCGCTTATATGCATCGGTTGATAAATCAAAAATCATCGCGCTTTGTACTTTTATTAAAATAATATCCGCCAATCTGTAAAAAATATTGTAAAGAATAATAATAAGAATAAGAGCATAAAATAGATTAAATAAATTTTGCGCAACAAGTGCCGGCTTTATGCCAAGAGATATGATATCTATAATGCGTTTATATATGATTGGCGCAATAAAGTTTGTTAAAATAACCGCAATTCCATAAAAAACAAAAACAAGTGTATTTGCAATCGGATATTTTTTTATAAAAGGAAATACATATTTTAATGTGCCAAATATATTCATATTGATGATTCTAACATCAATTGTATTTTTTCAAAAAAATTGTTGTGTATAAATTTGTTATTCCAAAATATATTCAAGCTCACCATTCAAAATGGCATCAACATTTGATGTTTCTTTTTCAGTACGATGATCCTTTACTTTTTTATAAGGATGCAAAATATAAGAACGAATCTGGCTCCCCCATTCATTTTTTGTATCTTTTGCTATTGAAAATCCCTCTTGTTCTTTTTTTTGTTCTTGTTCTTGAATTAAAAATAACTTGCCGGCAAGCATTGTCATTGCTTTTTCTCTATTTTTTTGTTGAGTTCTCTCCTCGGTACACTTTACGGTAATACCGGTCGGTTTATGTGTTAAACGCACTGCTGTTTCAACCTTGTTTACATTTTGCCCACCAGCGCCTCCTGAACGAGCAAAAGAAATTTCGATATCCGAATCTTTTATCTCAATAGTATGAGTATCAACTTCAGGAACCACTTCAACCATTGAAAAACTGGTTTGTCTTTTTCCTTGAGCATTAAAAGGGCTTATACGCACCAGTCTGTGTACCCCACTTTCATTTTTTAACACTCCATAAACTCCCTTACCTTTTACTTCAAAAGCAATGCTTCTGAGTCCCGCGTTTGATTCATTTACATCAAGGATGGATATTTGCCAACCGCGTGATTCTGCAAAACGCGAATACATACGAAAAAGCATTCTTGAAAAATCCTCCGCATCGTCCCCTCCAGCGCCCGATAAAATTTTTATAATAGCATCGCCGGAATCATATTTATTTTTACCCTCAAGAGCGTCTTTAAGCTCTTGATATTTTGCAATTATTTTTTGGGCTATGCCCGGATCAGACCAAAAATCAGGCTGAGACATCTTTGCCTCAATATCAGCTATCTCTTTTTTTATTTGTTCTTTATTCATTGAGCCAGAGAGCGGACTTGAACCGCTGACCTACCCCTTACGAAGGGGTTGCTCTACCAACTGAGCTACTCTGGCAAATGAGCCGAGGGGCGGAATTGAACCGCCGACCTCCCGCTTACCATGCGGACGCTCTAACCAACTGAGCTACCCCGGCTTACACTCCCGCTTATTATTCCAGATTTTTGGTAATTCGGCAAATCTTTGTTATTATTTATCTATGACAATACTTCAAGCGCCACACAACAATAAACCTCTAAAGATTAAATATGGAGATCTTTTTTATGAGCGCCACCCTATAAAAACAAAAGTTATAATGCCAAATGATGGGCTTGCAAACATAATCTTTGACGAACTTAATTCGCATACAAAAGACGGTGATGTGATTTTGGTGGCAGAATCCGCTCTTTCTGCGGACCAGGATAGAGCTATACCAATTGAAAAAATTCACCCAGGATGGCTTGCAAACACTCTTACAAAATATATGACAAAAACAGATGCCGGCATAGGCGCAAGCGATCCGTTAACAATGCAAGTTGTAATAGATGAAGTAGGATACTTGCGAGTTTTACTTGGCGCATTTATTGCCGGGATTACAAAGCCATTTGGCATAAAAGGTATGTTTTATCGCATAGCTGGAGAACAAGCGCGCGGAGTAGATGGCCCCGCAGATTATGTTATTCCGCCATACAATAAACAGGTGGTGCGAGCTCCAAAAAATCCCGGTAAATGGGCTCTTGATTTACAAAATAGATTTAAAGCAAAAGTAAAGATTATGGTAATGGATGCAAATGACCTCGGTATAAACATACTTGAACCTACATCAAACAAAGATGAAGATCTTGGAAAAGCGCTTGCCTTTGATAACCCGCTTGGACAATCCGACGAAAGTACTCCTGTTTTGTGGTGCAAGCGACTTTAGAACCTCGCTTTGTCTCCAATTTGGATATTATAAATATCTGCAAAATCCGCAACTGTTTCAATTATGTATTTTGCCGGTATTTTTGGAGAATATATATTTGGAGTATCATATCTGATAGCGCCTCTTACTATATCCACTATTTTTTTACTGCTATCAAGCCAAAAAATATCTATTGGGAAATTTAATCCTTCTGTCGTAACCTGCCATCTTGCCGATTCCGGCAAGATAAACAACATACCTTCGTTATCTGCTATTGAAGTTTTTGCCGATAATCCTGTAAGATATTTTTCTTTTGAATCTGCAATTTCAACATACAAAGGTACTCCTGCAAGATATATTCTTTTCAGTCCTTCTTGTTTTGGCATCCACGAAACACCAAAGACACCAAAAACTATAAACCCACTTAACAATGACATCAAAACAATCAAAACCACTCCGGCGCTTTTTATTTCGGTCATAATAGTATATTGTATACCATTATGACAAAAATTAAATATCCAATCAGAATAAATAAATATCTCTATCAAACCGGAGTATGTTCTCGTCGTATGGCAGATAAACTAATTGAAAGGGGTATGATTTTAATAAATAATCAAAAGGCTGTTCTTGGTCAAAAGATTACACAACAGGATAAAGTAACACTTACCAAAAAGGGTCAAGAATTAACCTCAAAGTATGAATACTACATTTTTAATAAACCTATCGGAGTAGTTAGTCATAATCCGCAAAAAAATGAAATTAGTATTGAAGATATAACCAATCGTCCGGATTTACATCCGATTGGCAGACTTGATAAGGCATCTTGCGGACTTATGCTTTTAAGCAACGATGGAAGAATAGTTAATCAAATTCTAAATCCAAAATTTAAACACGAGCGTGAATATATCGTACAAACAAACAAACGAGTAACAGATAGCGCTCTTGGCAGAATGCAGAAAGGAGTGCGAATAGAAAATTACACAACTCTCCCGGCAAAGGCAAAACGCATTGATGACAATACATTCAAATTAACTTTAAAGGAAGGTAAGAAACATCAAATTCGCAGAATGGCAAGTGCTCTTGGACTTACGGTTGAGAGTTTGAAACGAGTTTCTATGATGCACATAAAACTCGGAAGATTAAAAGAAGGAGAAAAAAGACCCCTTACGAGTCAGGAAAGAGAACTGTTACTCAAAAAAGTACTACCACAAAATCAAAGATAGTCCAAAATATATCAAGATTACACCTAGCCAAAATCCGGCATTTACGACAGAAAGTTTCCATCTATTATTTTCCCAAATAGATTGAGAAAAACTTGGAACAATCATTACAGTCCATAGCGCTAAGAGAGTAAATATATTCGTACCCGCTATATATTGAACAAGGACAATTGTAATCACGGTAATGAGAAGTGATCCGAGAGCGCGAATACTCATCTGTTTTTTAACAAGCTCCCATCTTTGTGGAGTATGGTTTGTTTCAATAATCCAAAGACCGCCAAAAACTTTAGGGTGATACCAAAGCATTGCAAACAAAACTGAAAGTGTGGTTGTAAATAAAATTAAAAATAAATAACTCATATCTATATTATTGCATAAAAAGTTTAGGAATGTAATAGATGATTGCCAACATCTCTCTTATATACCAAAACCAATTTTGCTTTGGATATCCAAGAGTATATTCACTTGGATAAAGACTGTAATCTTTAATTCCAAGATATTTCGCAAAGAGGTTTATACGCGCCAAATGAAAATCGTTTGAAACAAATATATAACTTTTTTGCTTATTTAAGTTCTTCAATGTCGCGAGAGTGTTTTTTGCATCAAAATCAAATTCAAGCTTGTCAATCGGCATACCCCATTTTAACAAAAGCCTTCTCATTACATCAACTTCATGCGCTCCATATGATGATTGACTTCCGGAAAGAATAATGCAGGTTGCCAGATTTTTTTTATATAAATTAAAAGCGGTTTTTGTTCTATCAAAAAGCGCCGGACTTGCTTTCCCGCCAGGTATCACAGAAGCTCCAAAAATAACAATGCAATCTTTCTTTTGAGGCAATTTAACGCCTTTTGAAAATGATATTACATATGACGCAATTCCTATAACAGCAATAAAAATCGCTAACAATAAAACAAAGAATCCAATCTTATATATTTTTCTAACTTTCATTATTTATAGACTATATATTTTAGTTTATTTATCAAGATTTTAAATAGTTGGCAATTATGTTCATAGTCTCTTGAGCAGATGTATCTCTTAGCACACTCGCAGGTACTGATATATGCGCCAATTCACGATACATTTTTGCTCGCGCTTTTAAAAGCTTTGGATATGAATGTTTAAGAGCGTTTTGTGTTGTTTCATCATTTTGCTTATTAAAAAAACCGGCCCAAACAACCGGTTTCGGATGCTCAAAAAAAGCGCTCATCATCTTTTCAATCATATCATCTGTTATTTCCATATTAACAACTATGCAGTTTTGATGGAGCCAATCTTTTGTGTTTTGTGGCAAATGCACAACACTCCCCGTAGTATCAAAAACTATGTTGCCCGCATAATCAAAATCGGTCAGCAGAGTATGTTTATTCTCAAGCTCAAGATATTTTTGCTCCCTCTCTTTGTATGTTGGAGAATCCGGATAACCCATCCAGTCACTTATCTCTTCCATAGATGAAAAACCTAAATCTGCTTGTATAGCGCCATCAATATCATAACGATAAAAACCAAGCTCTCTTTGTAAAACTTTTGCTCTGTAACTTTTGCCCGAATTACTCATTCCAACAAACGCCAACTTGAGTTTGTTGTTTTTAAGCTGTTCTTTATATTTTGTTGAAACATCCATAAATATAATTATTGTTTTAAATGCACATCTTGTTGCGGATATGGGATTTCTATATTTTCTCGTCTAAACTCTTTAAGTACTTTTCTATTTAAAATATCAAGCGCCTTCCCGCGAAGTTCCGGCTCTTTTACCCACACAAGAAGTGATAAATCAAGAGATGATGGACCAAATACTCTAAAACGCACTCTTGGTTCCGGATTTTTTTCAACAATATCTTCTTCTTTAGCTATCTTAAGTAATATCTTCTCCACATCTTTAATATCAGAATCATAAGAAACACCAATATCTATTGAAACTCTATATCTTGAATCAGGACCTCCTGTTTCGTTAATAATTTTTGAATTACCCATAACGGCATTTGGTATAACAATTTCGGTATCTCCGCGTGTCAGGATTCGTGTACTTCGTATTCCTATATTTATAACCTTACCACGCTCTCCTGAATCAAGTACGATATAATCCCCTAGCTTATATGGTTTATCGGTTAATATAAAAACTCCTGAAATTAAATTTGCCAGAGTATCTTTCGCCGCAAATCCAATCGCTATACCAAGTACTCCCGCGCTTGCCAGCCACGCGGTCATATCTATACCCCAAATGTCAAACAATGCATATACAGATATCGCATATACCAAAATAAACGCAATGTTATTAAACAACGGTAAAGTTTGTGGATTTACAGCTTTGATTTTTCTTGATTTTGAAGCTGAATTCAAAATAACTTTGAAAATTCTTACAACCGCAGGCGTCCACACAACTATAAAAGCAGAGATTAGCACTGGATTTATTTTTGTTCCAAAATCATCAGGAAAATCAATAATTAAACTTGCAAAAAATAATCCTAAAACAATTAGTGTTCCAAAAATTGGAGGTTTTGCAATTTCTATAATTTCATCATCAAGTTCCGTCTCTGTAAAAGACGCGATTTTTGTAATTATAAATATAACTATTGGGGCTAAAATTTTCGCAAATATAAAAATCAAACCAAATGCAACCAAAGATTGTAGTAACAAATGCCCCTCAAGCGCAGAAAGTATGCCAGATATAAATTCATTCATACACAAACAGTTTAACAAAAATTTTGACTTACTCAACCGTTACGGATTTTGCCAAGTTGCGCGGTTTGTCCACATTGTTACCTCTGAATAGAGCTATATGATATGCCAGAAGCTGAAGAGGTAAAACCGCCAAAATAGGAGTGAGTATTGCCAAAGTTTTTGGAATATATATAACATCATCAGCGATATGCTCAAGTTCTTTGTTGCCTTTTGTGGTGATGGCTATCACTTTGCCTTTGCGCGCTTTAACTTCCTCAATCGCGCTTTTTGTTTTTTCATACACATCATCTTTCGGAACAATAAAGATACACGGGGTGTTTTTGTCTATCATCGCAAGTGGCCCGTGCTTTAATTCGCCCGCCGCATCCCCTTCTGCGTGAATATAGGAGAGTTCTTTTAGCTTAATTGAACCCTCAATGGCGGTTGCGTAGTTATACTTTTTGCCCAAAAAGTAAAAACTTTCGTAAGATTTGTATTTTTTGGCAATTCTTTTTATCTCTTTTTCTGATTCCTTTAAAAATCTTTTTATCTTTGCCGGCAATAAAGATAGCTCTTTTAAAATCTGTTTTGCGCGCGCTCTTTTGACTCTGT
>JALSPS010000091.1 GCA_026985835.1 Candidatus Kaiserbacteria bacterium | reverse complement strand
TGGAGTTGATGCAAAAGCGTTAACAAAATGAACTGTCCCCGCAAAGCAAATGCTTTGCGGGGTCTTTATTTTTTGGAATAAATTGCTAGAATGCGATTATTATCAATTAAAAAGTTTATATGTCTGAATTTAGAAATGAAAGAACCTTGGTTGTTATAAAACCTGATGGTGTACAACGTTCGCTTATAGGAGAAATAATCAAGCGTTTTGAACGAATTGGGTTAAAACTTGTTGCTACAAAGTTTTTTATTCCAACTGCAGATTTTGTTGAAAAGCATTATACATTAAACCCGGAATGGAAAAAAATGGTTGGTGAAAAATCGATGGAGGCTTATCAAAAACAAGGTAGAGAAAATCCTTACAAATCAGCTGAGGAAGCCGGCGATGCCGTCTTGAGTGGGCTTAAAAAATATATGTCCACCGGTCCCGTGTTAGCAATGGCATGGCAAGGAGCTCATGCGGTTAAATTGGTGCGTAAACTTATAGGTGGAACTGAGCCACTTTCAAGTGATGTCGGTACAATTCGTGGAGATTTTGTTTTGGATTCATACCAGATGGCTGATACGGATGGTAGGTCTATTCGCAATCTAATTCATGCATCAGGTACTATTGATGAGGCGATTGATGAGCTTAATCTTTGGTTTAAAGATGATGAAATAGTTGACTATACACTTGTGCAAGAGAGTATTTTATATGATGTCAATGTAGACGGACAACCGGAATAAATAATAAATTATGGATTGGAACAAAGTAAATGTAGCCCTTGATCAAGACGCATTTCGCGAGGCGCAAGCTGCCGGGAATTCAAATATGCACCTTCCATTATGGATTATATTTCTTATCGCGTTTATCGCAGTTGGTTTTGTGGCGTTTAAAGTTGTAAAATCAAAAGGGGATAAGAATAAAGCGGGCTCCGGCGATAAAAAGTAGTTTATACGGAAATAAATAATTGGTGTCAATTTTTATATACTTCTCTTATGGTATAATAAGTCTAGCTGGTTGATATTATCCTGATTAGTTGAAAACTAGGGAGTCTTATATTTTGGTCGGTCGTGGCCGGTCAGTGCGGACACCCACCTGGATTTCCCAGGTAAATATCAACCGGCAAAACAAAACACCGCAATGCGGTGTTTTGTTTTGCCGGAAGAGTTTATTAAATTAATAATTTAAAATATGTGCTATAATTTTTGCTATGCAGAGTAAATTACATTTTTTTGGCGGAGCAGGATATGTAACGGGCGCAAATTTTATGCTTGAGACACCTGAAAAAATTCTCCTTGATTGCGGATTAGCTCAAGGTGGGCATTATGCTATTAAAATAAATTATCAAGATTTTGAATTTGACCCACACTCTGTGAAGACATTGCTGGTTTCTCACGCGCATGCAGACCATATAGGTAGAATTCCAAAGTTAGTTAAAGATGGATTTTCCGGACAAATTATTTCAACTCCCGCGACGCGTGATTTGGCCAAGGTTATGTTTGACGATGCGCTTAAAATCCTTGTTGATGAAGCAAAAGAGAGAGGACTCCCTCCGCTTTATGAAAAAAAAGATGTTGAAAAAGCTTTCAGTTTTTGGAAAGTTGTAGATTATCATCAGAGATTTTCAATAAGTAATCTAAGTGTTGAATTTTTAGACGCTGGGCATATTTTGGGTTCAGCAATGATAA
>JALSPS010000090.1 GCA_026985835.1 Candidatus Kaiserbacteria bacterium | reverse complement strand
TTTATCAGATCCAAAGAAAAATGATGTTGAGTATCTAAGGGAGCGAGTATTAGAGTTAAAAGAGCTAGACGATAATGAATTAAAAACTCTAGGGGAGGCGGGTAAAACAGCTATGCAAGATGAAGATTTAAAAGAGGTGAAAAAACTCAGGAAAAAGCATAATGTCCTTTAGATATTCAAAAGGACATATGTCCTTTTGAATATAAAGGACATCTAGTTATCCACAGCTTTGTCCTTTACAAATTTTATATAAGGTTTAGAATACGGTTAGTGCTGTTCTTTGTTAGCTCTTTTAGGTACATTTTAGTTCTTTCTACAACAAAGTATTGCGTAAAACACAACACAATCTCCAATACTTCATAACAAAATAATTAGAATACCCTAGTATTCTTTAAAAAACCGTCTTTTGGTAAGTTCAAAAAGTAAAAAAGTGATTGAACTTTTCATCAGGCGGTTTTTTGTATGTAACTATTTAAGTTTCACCAAGGGTTTTTATCTAATTATTTACAGATATATCTATAGAGATAGGGCAATGATCTGATCCTAAAAATTCAGGATGAATATCGGCATTTGTTAATTTATTTTTTAATGACTTACTTATAAAAATATAATCTATTCTCCAACCTATATTCCTCTCTCTGGATTTTGCCCAATGGCTCCACCATGTATAAAAGCCGTTTCCCGTTTTGAATTCCCTAAATGTATCAATAAATCCGGCGTTTATAATGTTCTTTATCCCAGCTCTTTCTTCTTTTGTGAAACCTGTATTCCCTTCGTTAGCTTTTGGATTGGCAAGATCATCTTCAGTATATGCGACATTAAAATCTCCACATAATATAACAGGTTTGTCCTTTTGAAGCTGTATTAAATAGTCCAAAATAGCGGCATCCCAGTGTTTGTGTCGTAATATAAGTCGTTCTAAGTTCGGTTTTGAATTCGGGGTATAAACATTTACCACATAAAATGACTCAAATTCTGCAGTAATAACTCTTCCTTCTTGATTTGGGTCCCCGTAGCCGTCATCTTTTATGCTATATTTCTTAACTATTTTTTTAGGTAAATTGTAAAAAACAGAAGTTGGTTGATGTTTGGTAAAGATGGCCGTGCCACTGTAACCCTTTTTATTCTGGGCTGAATTCCATAGCTCATCATAATCGGATAGGTCAATTGGGGACTGATGTTGTTCGGCTTTTGTCTCCTGTAAACATAAAATATCAGGTTTTAATTGGTTGACAACAGGCATAAATGCTCCCTTTCTATCAACTGCGCGTATGCCATTAACATTCCACGAAACAATTTTAATCATTCTACTAAATTAACATCCAAGGAATAAAATTCAAGTTATCAAATAAGGCTCGTCTGTTGTCGTTCGTTCCTCACTCCAACATGACTCCGCCTTTCGAGTCTCCACGAGAAGCAAAGCAGTTTGCTTTTCTCTGCCAGCAGTCGCTTGATCTCGTTTCGCCTTGTGTATGTAGGAAGAGCCACTTTCCCATGGAGGTTCAACCTCCATGTTTCCATAGATATCCCATCCCGTTCCCCGTGGAGGTTCAACCTCCATGTTTGAGAATTTGTACGGGCAGGCCCGCACACTAAGTTTTCTTTAATGCAGGTGAGGTGGAATGTTTTATTCTTTCAAGCAATTGTCTTCTTGCTTGCCCGCGTAGTTTAAGTTTTCTTTCTCGTTCTCTTGCATC
>JALSPS010000089.1 GCA_026985835.1 Candidatus Kaiserbacteria bacterium | reverse complement strand
AGGGCGTCTCTATCAAAAAAATATGCAGATTTTTCTAAAGAGAATCTTGATAGGCTTCAAAAATTACTTCCTGACAATGTTAATAATGTCAGATTGATCCTTGATATAGATGGTATAGCATCCCAATATGGATTAAGATTAAAAAATGTGTCTATTTCTGAGTCTAAAAAACCAAAAATGAAATCAGAGGTTATTATCGGATCAGGTAATGATGATCTTACAGACTATCAATCCAGAGCATTAGGTTTTTCTGTAACTGCAACATATTCTGAATTTAAAGCATTTTTACAAGATTTGGAGTCTAGTTTAAGGTTACTGGATGTGGTTTCCATTTCAATGTCTTCGGCAAACAAAAACCCAAACTCATTTTTACCAGGATTACAAAGTGTAACAGAACCAACATATGAATTTTCAATACTGTTAAAAACATATTGGTTAAAATCAAAAATATGAATATATTAAAAAACAATATCAAAATGTTTGTAATACTGTTTGTTATGATTTTGGGATTCATAATCTATGCAATGTCTGATCATGCACCATCTCCTTCAACCATAGAAAGGCAGTCTGCGGGAATGTCTAAAACCGAACAGGAAATTTTACAGTTACTTGCTGATGTTCAGTCAATAAAATTAAATAGTACGATATTTCAAGACCCCGCATTTGCTTCTCTTAGAGATATGAGTAGAAGTATAATAGAAGAGGAGATTGGTCACCCAAACCCTTTTTATAATGATATGGAAGCTCCCGAATTCACGAGTACAACCAAAATAACTTTACCAACAAATACTATACAATAAAAGTATGGATGATGAAAAAAAAAATATAATAGAACCTCGTACTTTAAGAAAGGATGAACAAATACCGTATGAGATTTTAAATCATATTCCTGAGGATTCAGCGGTACATTATAAAATGGTGCCTTTGGCAGTTAGTGATGGTGTGTTGGAAGTTGGAATGGTCAACCCTAATGATATAGATGCTGTTAATGCTCTAAATTTTATTGGAAGGCAGATTGGTTTACCATTTAAAATATATGCAATTTCTCAAGCAGATTTTGAAAAAGTTCTCGGGATGTATCAATCTCTGGGAGGAGAGGTTAGTGAGGCATTGACGGAGCTTGAGTCAGAATTAACGGCTGATGAAAAAAATATACAGGCTGCGATAGATGAACAAGAACAAACTGGGAGTTCATACATTAGAGAAGATGCCCCAGTGATAAAAATTGTCGCAACTATATTGCGTTATGCAGTTGATGGAAAAGCATCAGATGTGCATATTGAAAAAACTGAAACAAAAGTGAAGATTCGCTTTAGGGTTGATGGTGTTTTGCATACAAGTCTTTTATTACCCGCGAAAACACACAGAGCAATTGTTGCTCGTATAAAAGTTCTCTCATCAATGAGACTTGATGAAAAGAGAAAGCCTCAAGATGGGCGTTTCTCAGCGTCTATCGGAGGACATAAAATAGATTTTCGTGTCTCAACATTCCCTACATACTATGGAGAAAAGATCGTTATGCGTATTTTAGATCGTGAAAGGGGTTTTATTCCAATATCTGATTTGGGACTTTCAGAAAAAAATATGACTCTTCTTAGAGGTGCAATGAACAAACCACATGGTCTAATTCTTATTTCCGGTCCAACCGGTTCTGGTAAATCAACAACTCTTTATTCAATGCTAGCTGAACTCGATCATGAAACAAAAAATGTTTTATCACTTGAAGATCCGATAGAGTATTATATGGAGGGTGTTAACCAATCGCAAATTAGACCGGAAATAGGTTATACATTTGCAAATGGTTTGCGTACAACTCTTCGTCAAGACCCGGATATTATAATGGTTGGTGAAATTCGCGATGGTGAGACGGCGCGTCTTGCTGTTCAAGCTGCGCTTACCGGGCATTTAGTTCTCTCAACAATACATACAAATTCAGCGATTGGTGTAGTTCCGCGATTGGTAGATATGGGGGTAGATCCGTATTTGATTGCTCCAACTCTTGTTTTATCTATTGCGCAAAGGCTTGTAAGAAAGCTTTGCCCAAATGCCGGAGTTCAAACACCAATAGATTCAGTAACCCGTGTTATGCTACAAGAACAATTTGCAGATTTACCCGATGAATATAAAATTCAAATTCCAGATTATATTTACCAAGCGCAAGGAACCTCTGAATGCCCGTCCGGAATGAGAGGAAGGTTGGCCGTTTTTGAAATGCTACCATCCACAAGAGATTTGCAACATATAATTTTAACTGATCCATCTGAAGAAAACATCCTTAAATATGCGCGCTCAAAGGGTATGCTTACAATGAAGGAAGATGCCATTATAAAATCATTTCAAGGAATGACTCCGTTTTCTGAAGTTGGTAAGCTTGATGGGCAACTTCTTGCAGAATCCGCAGAAATGGATGATACCTTGAATAAAGCGGAAGCAAAACAAGAATAATTATGATATAATCAGCGTATGAATGATAAGCCGAAATATAAAATACTTTTTTTGGACGATGATGAATTTGTCATTGATATGTATAGTATGAAATTTACTCAAGCCGGACACGATTTTAGGCCTGTTTCTGATGCCGAGGAAGCAATTGAAATACTTCGTGAAGGTTTTAACCCAGATGCAATCATAACAGATTTGATTATGCCAAAAATTGATGGATTTACATTTTTACAGATGGTTAAAGATGAAAATTTGGCGGGAGATGCGGCTATAATAGTACTGTCAAATCAAAGCGAGAGTGAAGATTTAGAGCGCGCCCGAGAACTTGGCGCGATAGGTCATATTATAAAGGCAAATACAATTCCAACAGAAGTTCTGTCAATAATAGAAGGATTGATTTCAAAACATAAAGCCGGAAAATAAAATTTTGTTAAACTACATAAGCCACAGTTATCAACAGTTTTCATTGGTTTCTATTTTATTTTTAATGTAGAATATATGTATGGATTATAAAAAACTTCTTACAAAATTTATAAATGTTGTTATACATGAGGGCGGATCTGATTTGCATATATCTGCGGATTCTTATCCAACCATTAGGGTTGATGGGAATTTATTACCCCTTAAAAAAGAGGCAATTTTGAATGCAGATGATACTTTTTCCTTAGCGGAGCTCTTAATGGGAAAGGAAAAGTTTAAAAATTTTGTACAGACAAAAGAAGCGGATTTTTCTTACAATATAAAAACAGGAGAAAGATTTAGGTGCAATGCATTTTTTCAGCAAGGAAAGATTGGAGTTGTGATGAGGTTGATACCAAATAAAATAAGAACAATTTCAGAATTAAATCTGCCTCCTATTCTTGAAACATTTGCTCGTATTGAACAAGGATTCTTTTTAGTTGTTGGGCCGGTTGGACAGGGTAAAACAACGACTCTTGCCGCTCTTATAGATATAATAAATAAAGAAAGAGCCACTCATATCGTAACAATAGAAGATCCGATTGAATATGTTTTTGAACCTGAGTTATCGCTTGTAGATCAACGAGAGGTTAGGCTTGATACCGCTAATTTTGCTACGGCGCTTCGTAGCGCTTTTCGTCAAGATATAGATGTTCTTTTGATTGGTGAGATGCGTGGCCCTGAAACCATGGCTGCGGCTGTTACCGCTGCTGAGACGGGACACTTGGTATTTTCAACACTCCATACAAATGATGCGGCTCAAACAATAGATAGAATTATTGATACTTTTCCCGCAAATCAGCAAGATCAGATTCGCATACAGTTAAGTTCGGCCCTTGTCGGAATTTTCTCACAAAGACTTGTTCCCAGAATAGGTGGAGGGCGCGTGCCGGCATATGAGCTTATGATTGCGAATAAGGCTATTGCTAACTTGATTCGTGAAAAACGGACACATGAAATAAATACCGTTATAGAAACAAGCGCGGAAGATGGAATGATAGATATGAACCACTCTCTTTCTGAGCTTGTTGCAAGGGGAGAAATCACTCCCGAAACAGCTTATCAATTTTCTTTAAATCCAAAATTATTGGAAAAATTATTATAGTTATTAATTATGGCACTTTTTAAATATACTGGAACAGATAAAGATGGAAAAGAACGCGTCGGTATGATAGATGCCGTATCAAGAGATGTTGCGATTAGCGCTCTTCAAAGAAGAGGTCTTATTGTCACATCTGTTGTTTCTTCAGAAAAAAAGTCTTTATTTGATAAAGATTTGGGATTTTTTTCGAAAGTTAAACAAAAAGAAATAGTTCTTTTATCGCAAGAAATAATGACTTTATTTGAGGCGCAAGTTAGCGCACTGCGCGCATTTAGGTTACTTGCCGCAGAGTCTGATAACCCGGCTTTGCAAAAAGTACTCACCGAAATTGCAAATGATTTGCAAAGTGGTTCAAACATTTCTGATGCGCTTGCAAAACATCCGAAAATTTTTTCAAAATTTTATATAAATATGGTTCGCTCTGGAGAAGAAACAGGAAGACTTGATGAGACATTTGCATTTTTGGCGGAGTATATTGATAAAAGTTATACGGTAACAACAAAGGCGAGAAACGCTTTAATATATCCGGCCTTCGTGATTGTAACATTTATTGCGGTTATGGTTTTAATGCTTACAACTGTTATTCCAAAATTATCTGCAATTCTTGAGGAGTCAGGGAACAAAATACCAACATACACTAAATTTGTTATCGGACTATCAAACTTTTTAAGTAATTATATCTTGCTCATATTGGTTGGTATAGTGCTTGGTGGGGTATTTTTATATCGTTATGCAACAACGCAGGAGGGCAAACAATATATGGCAAGGGCAAGGTTGAATATACCCTACGTTGGTGATTTATATAGAAAACTCTATATGTCGCGCTTGGCAGATAGTTTAAGTACAACATTAAAGAGTGGAATATCTTTTGTTAGGGGTATTGAGATTGCAGGAACTGTTATAGGTGATCCAGTTTACGAGCAGATTCTAAAAAAAGTTGCCGAAGATGTTAAGACTGGACATTCTATAGAGGATGCTTTTTCAAAGCATCCGGAATTCCCGGGAATTTTGGTTGCAATGATAAAAGTTGGTGATGAGACTGGTGATTTAAGTAGCATACTATCAACTATCGCAAAGTTTTACAGAAGGGAAGTTGATAATGCTATTTCCACTCTGATTTCCCTTATTGAGCCACTTATGATTGTTATGCTTGGTCTTGGAGTTGGATTATTACTAGCTTCAGTACTTGTGCCAATTTATAATATATCCGCAGGTGTCTGACTTATCCACAGTTGCTGTATTATTTTTCTGAAAATATGTTTATAATTGTGTGGATAGCAGGTCGAAAGCTATTGGATTATAAGTTTTAATAAATTAATTATGTTTAAAAATAACAAAGGTTTTACTTTGATAGAGTTACTCGTTGTTATAGCGATTATTGGTATACTTTCTTCAGTTGTATTGGCTAGTTTGAATAGCGCAAGGAAGAAAGCAAGGGATGCCCGTCGTATTGCTGATTTGAAGCAATTGCAACTTGCGCTTGAGATGTATAATGATACTAATTCATCATACCCTACCAATTTGAGTTCTTTGGTATCTGATTATATTCCGGTTTTACCAAAGGATCCAAAAACAAATGCAGATTATAGTTATGCAACAACATCAACAAGTTCAAGCTATGTGTTGGGTGCTACACTTGAAAATTACAATGCCGTGTTAAAAACAGATATTGATAATTCTGATGAGTCAACATCTGTTAACTGTGGAACTCAAGATACAGGTAGCAATACCGCTGAAAGAGAATACTGTGTAATGCCATAGTGGTTTTATTGTTTTATAAACCCCGCTGTTATGCAACTGCGGGGTTTTAATGTATAATATAAATGATGTTATTTGGAATTTTATATTTTATTTTTGGTTTAATTTTAGGAAGCTTTCTGAATGTTGTTATTTTGAGATATAATACGGGTAAGTCTATTTCCGGTAGAAGTAGTTGCGCAACCTGTGGACACAGGTTGAAGTGGTTTGAACTTATTCCGGTTTTTTCATTTCTTTTTCTAAATGGAAGATGCAGAAAGTGTGACGCTAAAATTTCTTTGCAGTATCCGTTGGTTGAATTATTAACCGGTATAATTTTTTATTTGATATGGTTAAATAATTTTAATTTCTCACAAAATATTTTAGCAATAGGATTATCTTTAACTTTGATTTTTATAACGGTATATGATATTAGGCATAAGATTATTCCAAATTCAGCAATCATATTATTACTTTTGATTGTTATTTTATGGAAGATGGTTGATTTTTTAAAATATACAGATATGAAAAACATTTTCTTTTTAGATATGTTTTTCGGTTCACTGATAGTTTCTTTACCGATTGCATTACTTTGGTATTTTTCAAAGGGTAAAGCAATAGGGTTTGGTGATGCAAAATTAATGTTTGTGTTAGGGGCATTTTTAGGTTTTTTTAATACCGTTATTTTAATAACATATGCATCAGTTCTTGGCTCTATGTATGGCTTGGTTTTATTTATTAAGCAAAAGATATGCACACATCATTATTTGAGTGGATTGGTAAAAAGTAGTATAATGAAAGCAGCTATCCCGTTTGGCCCATTTTTAATTTTTGCATTTATCTTAATATGGCTTATGGGAGCAAATAATTGGTATATTGAAGTTATTTACAAAATTGGTAGTTATGTTTAAACAAATAAAAAAAACTACAAATATGGCATTTACCCTCGTTGAGGTTCTTGTTGCCACCGCTCTTTTCGCGATTGTTATGGTTGTTAGTATTGGAGCGCTTCTTTCTTTAATTGACGCAAATAAAAAAGCTCAAGCTATGCAATCCGTAATGAATAATCTTAATATAGCAATTGATGGAATGGCGCGAGCAATCAGGATGGGTTCAGATTATCATTGCGGTATTGGTAATTTATCTACTCCGACTGATTGTGTTGCAACGGCCGGCGATCAGATTGCGTTTGAAGCATTTGGTGGAGATAGAAATGATCCGAATGATCAATGGGTATATTGGGTTGCTGAAGATCCGAATTTTAATAATATACACAGAATTTTTCGTTCAAAGCATTCAAAACAAACCCCAATTGCAATTACTGCTCCTGAAGTTGATATAACTTCATTTGAGGTTTATGTGACAGGTACAAATCGAACCGACACATTACAACCTCTTGTTGTTTTGTCTATTAAAGGTGTTGCAGGGTCAAAAATAACAAGCTCATTTAGTCCATTTGGGGTAAGAAAACGCATAGAAACAAAATTTGAAATTCAAACCTCTGCTTCTCAACGCCTGTTGGATATATAATATGAAAAAGTGCAAATTTACAATTAAATATAAAAAAACATCAGTCGCCTTTACATTGATTGAAACACTTGTTGCGATTTTAATTTTGACAGTTTCCGTTGTTGCGCCACTATCTCTTGCATCTCAGAGTCTTTTTGCGTCATATTATGCAAAAGATCAGGTTATAGCGTCATATTTAGCTCAGGAAGGAATTGAGATTGTGCGTCAAAAACGTGATCATAATCTTATTACGCTTTTAAGATTGCCTGATCCGGATCGCAATGATTGGCTTTCCGGTATGCAAATTCCACCAACTGGTTCAGTTGATGTAATTTTGGACATAAAAAATCCAACAGCAGATTTTAATAAAATGGTTGATGTATCCGATGCTGTTTTAA
>JALSPS010000088.1 GCA_026985835.1 Candidatus Kaiserbacteria bacterium | reverse complement strand
TTCTGCACTTGGTGTTTTTTCATTCATATTATTTTATTTAAATATTAAAAGTGATAGAGCTTTATGACACTGGCATTATTATACAACAGTTTTGATAACTTTGCAAGCTCAGTTGCGCTACTTTGTTAAATAAGATTGACAAACCGGCAAAAAGCACACCATACCCTTTTGCAAAAAACAGAAGCAAGGCAAAATTGTACAAACTCTGCATAGTATCAGGCTCTCTGAAAGAAGGATTGCTTCATGAAGTGATGCTCGCTTATGCTAAGAGCACCGCACAAGAACTCTTTACTTTTGTACCATTTATCCACACCACATTCTATCACATACTTTATAATTTAGTAAAGTAGGGACTTTTAAGCATATAGAAAAACAGCTGAAAAACCGTCTGGCTATGTCTTTTTAGTGTTATTTATTATGCGATGAGAAAATGAATATCTTTACTTACGAAGAGGAAGACGATTTAGAGTATGTTTTTAAAGAAACATTGCTTGTGTGAAGCGTCAATATGGTAATTAATGTATAAGATGGTATGATGATAGGTGATGACAAATGTGTTTGATAAAAAGTATCAAGATTTGTTGCGTGACATTTTAGAAAATGGCGAAGAGGAGCTCAATGAACGCACGGGTAAAAAAACAAAAGCTATCTGTGGCGCGTCATTTTCTATTGATTTGGAAAAAGAGGGATTCCCTTTTACGACATTGCGTAAAATTCCGATAAAAATGTGGGTTGCAGAGCAAGTGTGGTTTATTTCGGGAGCACGCAAGCCGGCGGATTTTTTGCGTAAGTTTACGAAAATATGGGACTTGTTTACCAATCCTGGTGATGTGGTAACGGTGGCGTATGGATATCGCTGGCGGAAACACTTTGGGCGAGACCAGCTTGGTGAGTTGGTAAAACATTTGGAGGCGGAACCAAGCTCACGGCATGGAGTGATAATAACATGGGACCCGGCAAGCGATGGGTTGACAGGCATTAAGAAAAAAAATGTGCCTTGCCCATTTGCTTTTACGGTGAACATTATCAATGGGCGACTTAATTTGCATAATATAGTGCGTTCAAACGACATGATTTTGGGTTTCCCTGCCGATGTTGCCGGTTTTGCTTTATTGCAGATGATTTTAGCTCAACGACTTGGTGTGCGTCCCGGGATTTATTCGCACTCTATTTCCAATGCGCATATTTATGACAATCATTATGAAGGAGCACGAGAGCTTATTAGGCGGCATACCGATCACGCGCCTATCTTTTTTGATTTGCCGGAGAATACTTATGAACGCGCTGAGCAGAAAGACAGTACTCTTGTTAATGAAATATTTACATTGATTAAAAAACAATATAAACCGCAACCGCCAATAGATAGTATCACGGCAAAAAGTATAGCGGTTTGATTATTACATTAAAACATATGTCAATTTTAACAAAAAAAGAAATAGCAAAGCGAGTAAAAGAAGGAAGTATAGGATTTACGCCGAATCTTGATGAATTTCAAGTGCAGTCGCATTCGGTAGACTTGCGTTTGGGGTATACTTTCTTGATGCATCGTACTTGGAAAATTACAAAGAAAGGACGCGAGGCGCTCTCAGTAAGTTCGCTGGTAGAACAACGGCAAGATTTTGAGGTTGTTGAGTTGGAGGAGGGGCAGTATTTTGATTTATTGCCCGGGGAGCATATTACGGTTTCCAGTTTGGAGAGTATAAAGATGTCAGATGATGTAATGGCAGTTTT
>JALSPS010000087.1 GCA_026985835.1 Candidatus Kaiserbacteria bacterium | reverse complement strand
AAGTATGAAAATATATGTCCTTTAGAAAATGGCTTAAAATAAAGATATAATTCTATTATAATGTCCTTTATAACTATTCTCATAAAGGACATACATTAAAAAAGACATAAAAAGTTATCCACTTATCCACTAAGTTATCCACAGTTTAAGGATATTACAATGAGTTTTGTCCTTTATATATATCTACTGACCTTTTAAGTCTTTTAACCCCGTCCTTTATATCTTGAAGCGAAGAATTTGAAAAATTAAGTCGCATAGTGTTGTCCTTTATATCATTTATATAAAATGGAATTCCGGGAACAAAGGCAACTCTTTGTTCAATTGCGATTTTTAATAACTCAACACTGTCGTATCCAATTGGTAATTCTCCCCATAAAAACATTCCTCCTTCCGGATTATTTAGACTTATTTCCGGAATATGCGCTTCAATTTCTTTTATTAACAATTCCTTTTGTTTGGAGTAAAAATTGGACAGTTCTTTTATATGTTTTTGGCTATCAAAGTCCTTATAAAACTTCCAAGTTATAAGTTGTGTGAATTGCGATGAATGTAAATCGCTTGCTTGTTTTGCAAGTATTAATTTGTCAAACCAGTCCTTATTTGGCGCTATTATCCAGCCAAGACGCAAACCTGGCGCAAGAATTTTGGAAAATGAGCCAAGTAAAATTACATCATCATTAAAAGATTTTAGAGTAGGTTGTCTTTTACCCGAAAATCGTATTTCTCCATATGGGTCATCTTCAATTATAATCACATTCTTTTTATAAGCCCAATCTGCAACAAATTTTCGAGTATTTGTGTTCCATGTTACACCGCTTGGATTTTGGAAATTCGGTATCGTATAAAATAATTTTCCACTTTTTGGTTCTAATTCATTTATATTCGGGCCTGTTTCGGTAAGTGAAATGGTATCAAATTTTGGTTCATAAAATTGAAAAGTCTGAATCGCAGCAAGATATGTAGGAGATTCTAAAAGGACGGTGTCGTTTTTGTTTATAAAAATTTTAGCAATAAGATCAAGCGCCTGCTGTGATCCTGTGGTAATTATTATTAAGTCAGGATCAATATCCAGATTGTCTTTTTGTTTGTATGTTTTTGCAATTTCTTCGCGAAGCGCATAAAAACCGGCGCTTTCGCCATATTGTAAGGCAATTTGTGCCATTTTTGGATTTGAAAGTATGTCTTCACTTGCTTTTCTAAATGCTTGAGAGGGAAATAAGTTTGGATTTGGAAGTCCTCCTGCAAATGAAATAATATCCGAATTAGATGCAAGTTTAAGAATTTCTCTTACAAAAGACGAATCAATTTTATCAGCTCTTTTTGCGAATTTCATAATATACTGTTCATAATTACATTCTTTGATTGATTTTGCAATTTTTACGCATTTTGATATAGTATGAGCACTCAGATGGATATAGTTTTATTATATGACGGAACTTGTCAAAGGAGCGACAAGGTAAGTCAGTTGGTTCATTGTCGTCTGAGAGAACCCTTAAGGTTTATTATGCGGGTATAGTTTAGTGGTATGACGCGACCTTGCCATGGTTGAGACGGGAGTTCGATTCTCCCTACCCGCACAAAAAACCGCCTATTGAGGCGGTTTAACTTCGGAGAAAAGCAAATTGCCTTATACATCCGAACAACTCATATTCCACTTATTTCATTTATATTTTCTCTTATGCATAAGATGATTGCATAGTTTTGACTTTAAATACAACAAAGAGGGTAAGAAGTGTTACTCAATCAAACTCGGGTCAATGATCCTTTTAAAACCCAAA
>JALSPS010000086.1 GCA_026985835.1 Candidatus Kaiserbacteria bacterium | reverse complement strand
ATATAAAACGATTAGCGCGGCAACTCACTTTTTTGTTAAAAATAACTTCTCCGGTGATTTTTCCGCAAAAGAGGCCAGAGAAATAAAAATATCTCCTGAGACTCGCAAGTATTTTTACAAAAACTTCTCATATAATGCAAAATCTCAAAAAGTATTATTTAACGCCCTGGATAAAATATACAAAGGAAACAGACCGCATAAAGCTTCAGAATGGGGTATCTATATTCTTGATACATCAAAAACTCCCGGTTTGAAAAAAATACAAAAGGTTGCAAATGGACTTTATCCACAATGGCTTGATAATGAAAAATTTATTTATCTCGGAAAAAGAGGTTTATATGTTTATGATTTGAAAAAAGGAAGAGAAAAGTTTGCATTTGGATTTAGATCAAAATCAGAAGCTGAGTCATATTTATATGTAGCGCTCTCAAATGATAAAAAACATATAGCTTGGTCATTCCCGAAGAAATCTACAATTCAGGTCATCAAGATTGTTGATTCTAAAAAACCGGTACTTCAACAAGAATACCTTATAAAGCGCGCTACGGCAGTTAGACCTGTTTGGTCGCTCGATGATAGGGTACTTGTATATTTAAGCCCGGTTGATTTTAAAAAGTTTGAACATAACAATAATTCAACTCCGGTATTTATAAAATTTCTTGATATAAAAAAGCAGAAACTTGCGTTTAGAGATTTGTCCAAAGATGATTTAAGAAAATTTTATAATATGGTTTCATTTAGAGTATATGAAATGTTAAAATAAAGATTATGAAAAAGATACAAATTTTATTATCCCTCTTTCTTATAATAGCTTTTTTCGTGTTTGTAGTTACATTCTCATCTCAGGTATCTGCATGGGGCGCTTCAAATGAGCATGATAGTGATATGGATTGTTTAGATGATAATCCAAACACTCCCGATAATCCGGACGGTTCCTGTGATGAATGCGGAAATGGTGGTTGGTATGACGAAGGCGGCGGTGGGAGATCGTGCACAACGGTTTCTTGCTATTCAGCGCCCAATGTTTGCGGTTGGATAAATGAAGGAACAATGACAGTCTGTGGCAGTAGTAGAGGCTCTTCAGGAGTGAGGTGGAGATGGAGATGAGTATGTAATACCATAAAGGATGGAAGTTATAATTTTGGCGGTCCGGACGGGACCGGACACGAAAGCCATGGTAATTAAAATATAATAATTAATATAATTATGAAAACATACATTTATCAAAAGAATATAATAATCGCAATAATGATATCAATATCATTATTGGCATTTTCTCTGGTTTTTGCGGAATACGGAATTGGTGGCGGAGATGGTTCTATAGCGAGTACAGGAGGGGATGGGTCTACTTATAATTCTGTATCATCTGATCCTATTTTTACCAGTTCTGAAAATACACTCGCAACATGTAGAATGGATGGAGAATATGCTGATGCAGAAGGCACACCTGAAGGATATATTGATTTACCGATATGCTCCGGTTCTTGTTCCGCGCAGGTTCCCGAAATACCAAAATTTACAATAAATGACGTGGAAAAAGCTGTTGGAGATTCTTGTACTGCAATTGATATGTGCGGTGTTCAAAAAACAGGTGTTGTGGGTTGTAATGCAAAGTGTAATATAAAAGAGGCAACGGTTTGTACCTCAACTCCGCCAGAACCCCCACCGTGTCCAACTTGTCCTGGAACAATTCCGGAGCCACCAGGGGGGCAACCACCAAGAAATCCCACAAGAGTAACCGCAACTGCAACAGATGATCCGTCTCTTGGTCCTGTAAACTTGCCAATA
>JALSPS010000085.1 GCA_026985835.1 Candidatus Kaiserbacteria bacterium | reverse complement strand
GCTCCATTTGTGAAGGTTGTATGCTTTTTCTAATTCTTCTATTTTTACACCTTTTGAGCTTAGTATTTTATTTGCTAATTTACGTGTAATATTTATCACACCTATTCCTGCGGTAGAACTTGATTTGTCATAGAACAATGGAATCAATTCGTCTTTATCATCAGATA
The DNA here is from genome assembly GCA_026985835.1 of Candidatus Kaiserbacteria bacterium. Lineage (GTDB taxonomy): Bacteria > Patescibacteriota > Minisyncoccia > Phycocordibacterales > UBA2100 > S143-145. The sequence goes on along the minus strand of JALSPS010000085.1, from coordinate 1,636 downwards.
ATTTACCTTGTACAAAAATGACTCCTATGGCGCCTTTATCTTTGGCTGTAACTACTTTGGAACGTAAAGAAGAATATTCTGCATAAATGTTTTTTTCGTTGTCGTTAAGTTTAGGGTAGTCTGTTAGCATCATTACCCATTTACCTTTTACATCAGTGTTGTCATAGTCATTTACCTTTTTACCGTCTTTTTCAAACTCAAAGCCATAATTTACAAAAACGACATCTCCTTCAAAACTTCCATTTTCTGTAAAAGAAATTGGAGTATAACATTTCTTTACAGGAATATTTTTATTTCCATCGAAATTTAACCAATTTGATTTGCCTAATACAATTTTACTTACTACTTCAAATGGTTGCAAGTATGTTTTGCCAAATGGCTTAATATTATTCTTTTTCAGAAAATTTACTATGTAATTTTTTGCTTTTTCTGCTCCTGGTGTGCCAGGTTTTCTTCCTTCCAGACTATCATTTGCCAATACTGATAAATATTCTTTCAAGAATTTTTTGTCTTGTGTGAACCCCTGTGTTATAATGAGGTTTATAAGAGCGAATGCTAAAAATATTTTTTTCATAATTTTTTATTTTTAATTTTGACCTGTTTCATTAGTAAAAATTGTTTTTGATATACTTTGTCCGTTTTTGAAATAATAAACACCTCCCCAATCATGAATAACTTTACGATATTCGGTGGCTATTCCGTTTTTGTTTATTATTATACGAACTATTTTTTGATTTTTCAAATCATAATTTTCGACTGTTTTACCCTCGGGATATTTTCTTGCAAGTTCGGATAAATATTTTTTTGTAGCTTCTTTATCGTTAAAGTTTACCGAATTGAGTTTTTTTAGAACTTCCTCATCTTTATTTTTTGCAGGAGCCGGATTGGTTTGTGCTAATAGCCCATTTATTTTTGAGATTTGTTGTTTTGGATAAGATTCGTTAGGTTTTATGTCTTTTGCCCGTTTGTATGCGGTTAGAGCATTTTTATAATCTTTTTGTGTGAAGTATTTGTCTCCTTCTGCAATAGCTTTTTTGTAAGCTTCTTCACGTTTCTTTGCCCGTTCTTTAGCTTTGGCTTGTTCTGCTAAGTAGTCTTCTATCTCATTTATACGATTTTTGACATATTGGGATGTAGGTTTAAATTCAAGTGCAGATTTATATTTTGCCAAGGCTTCTTCAAACTGTTTGTTATTATATAGTCTGTCTGCTTCAGCTTTTAATTTTTTATAATTTGCGATTGCAGCTTGCTGTGCAAGGATTTTATCAATTTCAGCAATTTTGTCTTTGGGGTATTTTTCGTCAGGTTTCAATTTGGAAGCGTCAGAATATTTGCTTTTAGCGTTGTTGTAGTCTTTTGTATTAAATGCTTTATCAGCTTGAGCGATTAAGTCCTGATATTGTTTTTCCAGTTTTTGCTTAGCTGCTTGATCCGCAAGGATTTTGTCAATTTCAGCAATTTTGTCTTTGGGGTATTTTTCGTCAGGTTTCAATTTGGAAGCGTCAGAATATTTGCTTTTAGCGTTGTTGTAGTCTTTTGTATTAAATGCTTTGTCAGCTTGAGCGATTAAGTCCTGATATTGTTTTTCCAGTTTTTGCTTAGCTGCTTGATCCGCAAGGATTTTGTCAATTTCAGC
>JALSPS010000084.1 GCA_026985835.1 Candidatus Kaiserbacteria bacterium | reverse complement strand
AATCAAAAAAGTACTTAATAAAAAAGCGCACATTAACCCTTCCGCCTCTTTGGTTTATGATACTCATATTCGTTCCGGAAAGGTAAATATGGAGTTACATGCTTTTGGCACAGAACGCGCCACAGCGGAAATCACCCTTATAGCCACAATTGACTCTATACTAAAAAGGTTGCAAATTAAAAATTATATTATGCATATAAATAGTCTTGGAAACAAAGAATCCAAAATACGATTTGTTCGTGATTTGCAGGCTTATTTACGCGATGTTAAAGATGATTTACCAGCTTATGCCAAAAACCAAATTCAGAAAAAAAACCCGATAAGCGCGCTTGTTTTCTTACTTAAAAAAAATCATCCACTTGCGCACGGAGCTCCAAATTCAATAGATTATCTCACCGATGAAGGCAGGATACACCTTAGACAAATTCTTGAATTTATGGAATTTGCAAATATAGGGTATGAACTTGATACATCAATAATCGGTTCTCAAGATTTTTGGTCTCATACTATTTTTGAAACCAGAATTCCAAATAATGATAATACCTATGTCCCAATAGCGCTTGGTGGACGATATAACGCTTTTGCGCGTCGCGCGTATAATAAGAGATTCAAAGGAGCCGGAGTTGTAATTGAATTTGAATTAAAAGGCGCAAAACCAAATAATACATCTCAAAACACTTCTAAAAAACCGGCTTTTTTCATTACATACATAGGAGATTATGCAAGAATGCAAATGTTTGTTACCCTTGACGCTCTTCATAAAGCCGGTATTTCTGTACAAAAAACAGTGGCAAATGATAGTCTTATATCTCAAATGAAAGAGGCATCTAAGGCATCTGCTCAATATATAATAATTATAGGACACAAAGAAGCTCTTGAAAATTCCGCAATAGTAAGAAATGTAGAAACCAGAACGCAAAAAGTTATACCCTTATCCAAACTTCCAAGCTATCTAAAAAGACTTAAAATAAATTAGCATATAAAAAACCCGCCTGATGGCGGGTTTTGGCTATTCTTGTTTAAATCTTTGGTATCCAAGAATGAGCCATAAAATTCCATTTATGATGGAAATAATTGCTGGGGCTGCGGCCTTAAAGGAACCACCAGCACCCAAACCAATTAATAGAATACCTGTTAAAACCGAAGTTGAAATTGGCGGTTTTTGTTTATCAAAAAGCATACGTATAATCGTATAGCAAAAAAAAAGATTTATGACTAAACCAGACCAATCTTTCAATATAAACTGGACCATTACTATACCTCCTTCTCTTTTCTCAAACCATGCAGTATAATACAACAAATTTACTATTTTGTAAATAGTATCCCACGCAAGCAAAGCAGTTTGCTTGCTCCATCTCCACTTTAAAACCCGCCTGATGGCGGGTTTCTTGTGGAGATGGGTATTCGCGGCGTCAGCTCACTAAGTATTTTGTTCGTCTTTCAGACTCCAAAATACTAAGTGGCTCCTGCCCGGGCTCGCCCGTTGTCGTTCGTTCCTCACTCCAACATGGCTCCGCCTTTCGCTACCCCACGCAAGCAAAGCAGTTTGCTTGCTCCATCTCCACTTTAAAACCCGCCTGATGGCGGGTTTCTTGTGGAGATGGGGGGTAGCGAACCCCCGTGCAAATTGAATTGTTTAGATACTTCTACGTAGTCTAGTATATTTTTAAAAATTCAGATATAGCTATAAAAATATACAAAAAGCGCCATATCAATAGACTTATTGAGATTCATTCAAATATGTAAGTCAACCATACTTGAATATAGCTTAAAAATATGACACTCCAACTACCCTATTAAGCATCAGATAGAGAGTGGTCGCTTAGGCCGTAGCGTAAGCGAAGCTGAAGTTGCTCATCTGTAAAGGTGAAACAACTCCACGTGCAGTTTTCTTTGCACTTATATTTTGGATGTTTTTAGATAGGCATCCACTATCACTACGCATATAAAAACTCTTCAATTTGTCTATCCGGGTCATCCCCTCAGTTTTAACATAGATATGCAAAAACTGAGCGAATGACCCATTATTGTTTTTTCAATGTGCGCTTTATTTTTCTATCCGCATCCCTCTTTTTGACCTCCTCTCTTTTATCATATTTCTTTTTACCCCTTGCGACAGCAAGAGAGACCTTAATCAAACCTTTGCTATTATACAATGATAGTGGGACTATTGTCAATCCCTTTTGTTTTTCATATTCTGCAAGTTCTATAATCTCTTTTTTGGTTAAAAGTAAGCGCCTGACTCTTTCCGGATCATAATCATCGGGAGTATTGGCTATTTGATATGGTGAAATAGTCATACCTACCAAAAAGGCCTCATTCCCCCGTATAACAATGTGAGCTCCCCTCATATTTGCTTTTCCTGTTCTTATTGATTTAACTTCAAAACCCCTAAGCTCAATACCTGCGCTATACTCCTTTAAAAATGAGTAATCTCTTTTTGCTTTTTTATTTATTAAAATACTCATTGTAAATGAGTATAGCAAAAATGAAGTAAAAAAATAGTATAAAATTATTTGACCTTTTTTACAATTTCCGCAAAGACATCCGGATTTAAACGAGCGATTTCAGATAGAACTTTTCTATCCAAATCAATGTTTTTTGCTTTTAAAGCTCCTATAAATTTACTATAAGAAAATCCCAGCGGTCTTAGCGCGCCGTTTAATCTAACAGTCCATAGTCTACGAAAATCATTTTTCTTTTTTCTTCTGTGGGCAAATGCATAATTACCTGCGTGCGCTATCGCCTCACGAGCTTGACGCTCTTTTTTTGAACGACCAAAGCGATAACCTTTGACTTGTTTTAAGACATTTCGCCTTGTTTTTAATGAAGTTGTTCCTCTTTTTACTCTAACCATAATTTTATTTAACTCCGGCTAAAAAACGACTTTTTGCTTTATTTGTAAGTGTTACAGTTTGCATTCGTCTTTTCGCTGTTCTTTTCTTACCGCGCGCTTTTGCATTAAAATGACATTGTCCTTTTGTTCTCGCAATTATCTTGCCATTCTTCGTAACCTTTAATCTTTTTTTGTATGATTTATTTGTTTTCATTTTTTTTATTTTTACTCTTATCTCTTTCTATAACTACCGTGAGCCCCTTTGGACTTTTCTTTATATTATCGGCTATCTTATATGATTCTGGAATAATTGCAAGGAATTTTTCCAATCTTTCTTTTAGAAATTCAAATTCCATATATTTGTACCTTCCCCAAAGAAAGAGATCTATTTTAACTCTATGACCTTCCGCAAGCCATTCGGCAACCTTTTTTGCCTTGCGCAATAAATCGCCTTCACCTGTGCCTATTTTAACTTGAGTAATTTTTGTTTCGGTAATATGCGCTTTCGCTTTGGCCTGCTTTTCTTTTTTCTTTAATTCGTATTTATACTTTCCGTAATCTGTAATCTTTGTTATCGGCGGTTTTGCATTTGGTGATATTTCAATTAAATCAAGAGCACACTCCTGAGCCTTTTTTAAAGCCTCCCGGATTGGCATAATGCCTAAGTTCTCACCCTCTTGTGTTATTACACGCACCTCACGCGCGCGAATATCATCATTTATTCGTATATCACTTTTACCCATTTAAAATAATTAGCACCGCTTAAATATAGCAGTTTTATACGCATAAATCAATAGATTATCTAAATCATATCCTTCTTTTGAGGATACACTTAAAAATCATATAATCTGACAGTTTAAGATTAAATCTCAATATAATTTTGAATTTAAAAAGCGCCTCGCCCCATACTAAGGGGACGAGGCAAAATATAACAACTTGGCAACCAAAGGCCAAGCGCGGGAGTATTTACTCCCGCAAAATATCCCACCCAAATTATACAAAAAAATTTTTACTTGGCAATATCAGCCTTTTTCTTTCAACTCTCTTTTATAATCTTCTTCAAAAATAGACCAAAATGTTATAAATAATCCGGCTATTACAGGGCCTATTACAAAACCTGAAAAACCAAATAATGATAATCCTCCTAAAACAGAAATCATAATAACAGCATCGTGCATTTTTGTATCCTTACCAACCAATATAGGTCTTAGTATATTATCAAGCAAAGATGTTATTATAATTCCGGCAATCAATATAATCGCTTTTACATATAATCCGGATACAAACAAAATCAGAGTAATTGGCAAAAGCACAACAACGGGGCCAAGCGCCGGAATTATTGAAAGTAGCGCCATAAGGGTTCCCCAAAGTAATATATGCGGAATTCCCACAATCAAAAGAGTCAGGGCTCCAACCAGCCCTTGGATGAAGGCAATTATAAATGTCCCCTTAAATATAGAGCGTACTATTTCTACAAATCTAAAAAATAATTTTTCCTCTCTTTCATCGCCAAGAGGTAGTATTTCTTCTATTCTGCGCAAAAATGCAACCCCATCTTTAAAAGCAAAGAAAAGCAAATAGAGCGTTATAAAAAATGACAAAATAGCTTGTGTTGTTGCCTTTCCAAAATCAATTGCGAGAGAAGCAATAGTTGCGCTGATAGATTTTATAAATGTTATAAATCTGCTTTGTATATCTCCTTTTTGCATCTTAATCCCAAAGGAGTTTAAAGCGGTTTCTACAGGAGCGCTAAACACAGATACATTTTGAATTACCTCTGTTTGATTCAAATCTTTATAGAAAACAATTGCTTCTTTTGTTATTAAAAATCCCAATCCGTAAATCGGCAAGAAAAATAATTTTAAAATTATTATAACAGTTACAAACGCAGATAGCGCCTCTTTATTCTTGAAAAGTTTTAATATAAATGAATAAAGTGGAAAAAATACTATAGCTAAAACGGTTGCCCAAAATATAGGTGTTATAAATTGGAAGAACAACCAAAAAAATATAAATGTTATTACAGCTAAAAGACCAAAAAAAAGCGTATTTTGTATCCTTGTAAAATTCATCTTATTAGTAAGAATACAATCAAAACATAAAAAATCAAGATGAAGCTTTTCTTAGCAAAATAATAACAAACAAACTAATACGCGCTTCTGAGCGGAGCGTTACGAATTATGTTCATAATCTCCTCTTTATCATCAGAGATCGTGTATAAATTTAAGTCATCTTTTGAAATGGTTTCAAACTCATCAAGTAAAGTGTTTTTTATAAATTTATCCAGATTATTCCAGTACTCAGCGCCGACCAAGATAACCGGTGTGTTTGGCGCCTTATGTGTTTGAATAAGTGTGAGTAATTGAAACAACTCATCAAGAGTACCGAATCCTCCCGGGAAAAATAGGAAAGCCTCTCCCGAAAAAAACATTGCCATTTTACGCGCTGAGAAAAATTTAAAATTGATTCCATGTGTTACATATTCGTTTATAACCTGCTCCGTCGGCAGTTCTATATTAAAACCAACCGCATAACCGCAAGTTTCTTTTGTTCCTCTGTTTGCGGCCTCCATAATTCCGGGACCACCTCCGGTAATAACAGCATAGCCCTCTTTACAAATTTCTCCCGCAAGATCCCTTGCAAGCTCATAAAAGGCCGCTCCGGGCTTGGTTCGCGCAGAACCAAAAAAAGTAACAGTCTTTGGATAATGTTCTATAGCAGTAAATCCCGCCAAAAGCTCTTCTGCGCAATCATCTGAAGTATCTTTTAACATTTCTTTTAGTTTTAAGTCCGACCTGTACATCGCCTCTAAATCAATTTCCGGTTTGGAAATTCTTTTTTTATCTAAGCCATCTGTAAGTTCATATAATTTACTATATTCACCCAATGGCTGTGTATTTTTTTCATTCATACACGACATTCTAACATAGAAAAAATAAAAGCAAACTCATTAAATAACTCACAAGCTGTTCGCATTGTATAAAGAGCAAGTATGTTATAATTACAAAATGTTTGATTTTATATCACGAATATGGTTTGTTTTACAAAAACGCCATTTTGCAATTTTATTCCTGATTTTAGTTCCCTTCTTCTTTGCAATGTTTGTTTTTTTACCTGTTTTGACAATAAAATTCAATACAATCGCATTTCAGCTTAGTACTTATAACATATATGATTATATTCTACTTTCCACACTATCTTTGGTTTCAGCTCTTTTGGTAACAATGCAAATCTATGCTTATAAATATCCTGCGAAAATATGTTCACAAACATTTCCATTTCTTACAACTCTTGGTGCCGGAACATCAGGGGTTCTAGCGTCAATAATAGGCACAGCAACTTGCGCATCTTGTATAGCTCCAATTGTTGCCCTGTTTGGGCTTGGTTTCAACGGTATTGTATTCGTCTTAAAATATAGAACAGAACTTTCAATAATATCAATTATAATAATGCTTCTTGCTATTTATTTACTTGCAAAATCAATCAATTATCAAACAAATAAATCCTAAAAGAATCAATTTTTCTTTGTGGTAAATCATAAAAATTTAATTCATTTTCATAAAGATACTTTGCAAGTCGCTTTCCAACAAATCTCCAGTGCCATGGCTCATAAGCATAGTATTTATTTCCTTTCGGATAGGAAAGAATAAAGCCATACTTATAAGCATTATCTTTTAGCCATTTAAATTCTTTTGTATTTTCAAAACCATTCAACCCGCCAGTTTTTGCATCTGTAATATCCACCGTACTGCCAAGTTGATGCTCTGAATATCCTTGATCTGCGACAAACTTATTCGCTTCTGTTGTTCCATATAAAACCTTGTGGGTATACTTTAATTTTTTTTGGGTATTAAAAGATCTATATGCTGAAACAATTCTCGGTGATAATCCGGCAACCTCCATATCTTGAAGCATTTTAAATAAAAAAGGGGCAACCTCTTCTCTTATTTTTATTGGCTTATTTGAATAAACCCATTTTTTTGGTATATCTTGCAATTTTTTTGGCACATAATGCTCATTTAAAAAATAAACTTTTGAATATTTTTCAAGTAATTCCTTATCTATTGTATTTAATTTATTAAAAACGCGCGCAGCTTCTTCCGCTTTTGCAACAGCATCTGATAATCTAAATCCAAGTTTATTCGCTCTTCGTAATTCAGCATTTGTTGCCTGTAATAAAACTTGCTGATCTTTTATCAATTGATCTTTATCACTGAGCTTTGCGCGTAAATCAGTGATGCTTTTTTCATAAAAATGAATTCTCTCTTTTAAAAGATTTTGATTTTCTTTCAATAAATAAAAATTATATAAAACTATAATAAATAAAATGATAAATACAGAAAAAATAATTGTAAAAATATATCTCTTTATTATCTTCATACTTCTAAAAGTCTAAATTAAAAACCTGTCCGTTCTCTGGCGCAATTGCATTAACGCCAAGATATTCTCGAAGTCTTTGGGTCAAAAATAATGCAGATTTAGGCTCGCCGAGAGCAACAAATACTTGTTTATTTCTCTCGGCAGTATCTTCTACAAAATTAACCAGATTATCCAAATCTTTATGAGCTGAAAATCCTCTTATTGTGCGTTTTTGCGCTTTTATTTTCACAGGACGACGATTAATTGTAACTTTTCTTGCCCCATCTTGAATTTTTCTGCCAAGTGTTCCTGCGCCTTGATAACCGACAAACAAAATTATGTTATTTTTATTTTCAAGAAGTCTCTTTTCATGCATTAAAATTCTACCTCCAACTGACATCCCACTTGCCGAAATTATTATTTTTGGATTTGGAGCCTTTAATAATTCGTTTGATTCAATAACATCTTTCACTATTGTAAATTTTGGGAAAGAAAATATATCGTCTCCGGAAGATATTTCATCACGAACTTTTTGTTTTAGCAAATGTAAATAATCCTTATATATTTCCGTTACTTTACTTGCCAAAGGAGAATCAAGATAAACTGGGATTTCTTCAATTTCTCCCGATTCAACCATTTTATTTATTTCATAAATTAAAATTTGCGTGCGTTGCATCGCAAAAGATGGAATTAGCAATGTACCTTTTCTTGATTGAATTTCTTTTATAACAGCTCTTAATTTTGCAACTCTCATTTCTCTATTCTCATGATTCCTATCACCATAAACACTCTCCATTAAAAGGTAATCCGCATCAGTTACGGTTTCGGTATCTGGTAAAAGTGGCGCAGGAGAATTTCCGAGATCTCCGGTATAAATAAAATTTTTATCATTGCGAGAAATTTTTATCATTGCTGAACCCAAAATATGCCCAGCGTCTAAAAATTCAACACTTAGATTACTTATTGAAAATCTCTGATGATAATCTACAACTTTCCAAAAACTGAAAGCTTTTTCAACATCTTTTTTTTTCA
>JALSPS010000083.1 GCA_026985835.1 Candidatus Kaiserbacteria bacterium | reverse complement strand
TAAAATATATTTTTTACCCATTGAGCCTAAATTTGTTGAGGAAATTATAAAAAAAGAAAAACCGGACGGAATTTTACTTTCTTTTGGGGGTCAAACCGCTCTTAACTGCGGGGTAGAGTTATATAATTCCGGTTTTTTGAAAAAAAATGGAGTACGAGTATTGGGTACAGGCATAAAGCAAATTGAGGAAACAGAAGACAGAGATTTGTTCGTGCAAAAATTAAAAGAAATAAATGCACTTACTCCTAAAAGCTTTGCTGTGAAGAGTGTCCAAGAAGCAAAGAGAAAAGCAGAACAAATTGGTTACCCGCTTATGTTACGCTCCGCTTTTGCGCTTGGTGGACAGGGTAGTGGTGTTTGTAAAAATGAACGCGAACTTGAAAAACGCGCGCTTGAGGCGCTTTCTATTGCGCCACAAATTTTGATAGAAGAGTGGCTTGGTGGATGGAAAGAAATAGAATATGAGGTTGTGCGAGATACAAGTGGCAATTGTATAACGGTTTGCAATATGGAGAACTTTGATCCGCTTGGTGTGCATACGGGAGAAAGTATTGTGGTAGCTCCATCACAAACACTAAACTCAAAAGAGTACTTTGGATTGCGAAAAATAGCGCTTGATGTAATACGACATATAGGCATTGTGGGAGAATGTAATATCCAATATGCGCTAAACCCCAATCCAAAAAATGGAGAATTGGACTATAGAATAATAGAAGTAAATGCCAGGCTTTCACGCTCAAGCGCCCTTGCTTCAAAGGCAACTGGTTATCCGCTTGCCTATGTTGCGGCAAAATTGGCACTGGGTTATTCGCTTGAGGAGCTTTCTAATGCGGTTACAAAAACAACAACCGCATTTTTTGAGCCTGCGCTTGATTATTGCGCCATAAAAATTCCGAGATGGGATTTAAAAAAATTTAAAAATGTTGATATTCATATTGGAAGCGAGATGAAATCTGTCGGAGAGGTTATGGCGATTGGTAGAAATTTTGAAGAAGCGATACAAAAAGCTCTAAGAATGGTTGGGGAAGGTTATGAGGGTTTCTCAAGTTTTGGTGTGAATGTTGAAAATTATAAAGATGAATTGATAAATCCGACAGATAAAAGGATATTTGCAATACATCAAGCATTTAAAAAAGGAGTTGGTATAGATAAAATTTTCAAATTTTCAAAAATAGATAAATGGTTTTTATATAAATTGAAAAATATATTTGATATGGAAGATAGAATGCAAGAAGAGCCACTTTCAAAACAAAATTTATACACCGCAAAAAAATTGGGTTTTTCAGATGAGCAAATCGCGCGAATAAAAAACAAAAGCATTGCGTATATTCGCACTTTGAGGAAAAGGTATGGCATAACACCATTTGTAAAACAAATAGATACACTTGCCGGTGAGTTTCCTGCACAAACGAATTATCTCTATACAACTTATGAGGCAAGTGATTCAGATATTGCTTCAAACAAATCTTCAAAAAAGAAGGTTATGATTTTGGGTTCCGGCGCATATAGAATTGGATCATCTGTTGAGTTTGATTGGTGTTGCGTAAACTCTGCCAAAACAGCAAAAGAACTTGGCTTTGAAACGATAATGCTGAATTATAATCCCGAGACTGTGAGTACCGATTATGATATGAGCGATAAATTATATTTTGATGAGTTATCCCTTGAGCGAGTATTGGATATTTATGAATTTGAAAAACCGTTTGGAGTTATAGTTTCAATGGGGGGGCAAATTCCTAACAATCTTGCGCTTGATTTGCCAAGATTTGGAGTAAATGTTTTAGGAACTGATGTAAAAGATATAGATAGGGCGGAAGATAGAAATAAGTTTTCAGCCCTTTTGGATTCTGCGGATATTGATCAACCTGAATGGAAAGAAGCAAGAACCCTTAATGACGCAAAAAAATTTGC
>JALSPS010000082.1 GCA_026985835.1 Candidatus Kaiserbacteria bacterium | reverse complement strand
TACGATTGATGAGACAGAAATGTTCAATGAAATGCTGGAGTATTTTTATCCTTTCGAAAAAGAAGAAGGTCACGCAAACATTGATATTGTGCGTGATATGCGGAGTGCCTTAAATACTTCCAATTGGGTTGATGTAGATAAGGATGAGGAAGATTACAGACGCAAAATACGCATTAGCTGCGTATTTATATATAATCTTTCTTCATCCGCCCAATCGCTGGAAGAGGCATATTTGCGTCTCTTACTCTCAAAGTGTGAGGTAAACTCAAATGATATCAATCTTAATGGTATCCATGATATTTTACCAGAATTGGTATGGACAAACGAGGGTCCATATACTCTGGATGAAGCGCAGAGGCGGCAAACTGAACTTGCTTTGCGTGGTAAAAATCTCACAATTCATAAGATTGCGAATATACCCAGAACGATATTACCTTACTTGCCCGGATGATGTATGTATTGCCAAAGGTGCAAACATACACCTTGGTAAACATACCAATCCTGAAGGGTAGTTCTGCAAATGAGTTAATCCCCGAACGCAAAGCGTTCGGGGATTTGATTAGTCTTGCGCATATTTTCAATTTAATATATTGTTAGGAACAGAACAAAGGAGGATGAAATGGGCGCAAGAAAAGCTAGAATAAATCCGAATAAATTGACCAGGCACCATAGAAAACCTCGTCGTCTTGGCGGTGGCAATGAGAAAGAAAATATAATAATGATTCGGCGTGATGAGCATGAAGCATGGCATACATTGTTTAATCATATGCAAGCGTATCAAATTTGTACAATAATAAATTATTGGGGCATCTTACAACCGTATACTGTGCATATATGCGATAAAAATAGTGGAAAACAGTTTAACTGTTTTCCAGATTGTTCATTAAGAGAAATAACGCCCAAGCAAAGACAAGCGTGGGACTTACTTTGGGGTAAACTTGAGGCAATTGCAATTATATATGATATAAATACAAGATTTATAGACCCAGATTTTGAACTCATACTTAGCTGAGTTTATCCCCGAACGCAAAGCGTTCGGGGATTATTTTTTAGGCCAAAAAGCGACCATTAAAAAATCTGAATCTTTTTCCGGAAGTTCCTGCCAAATGGTCTCAGTAATAAAAGGCATAAAAGGATGTAAAATTTTCAGCTGAATTTTCAACATTTCAAATAGTAGACGGGCTTGAATTGCGGCTGCTTTTTTATCATCTCCTTGTAAAATAGGTTTACTTTCTTCTAAAATTTTATCCGCAAAGGTGTGCCAAATATAATGATATATTTTTTCACTTGCTAAATGTAAACGATAATTTTGTATATCATCAGTTACCTCATCTACAAAATTTTGTAAATTTCTATAGATTTGATTTTCTTCATCAAGATTTGGTAAATTATCAATTTCTGCGACTTGCATAATAACAAAGCGCGCAACATTCCATAGTTTGTTCGCAAATTTTCTGTATGCTCCAACTTTGTTTGGATCAAGATTTAAATCTGTACCGGGAGTATTGCCAACTACAAGCGCCATACGAAGGGCATCAGTTCCAAATTTATCTGAAATTTCAAGAGGGGAAATAACATTGCCTTTACTTTTGCTCATTTTTATACCTTTTGCATCGCGAACAAGTCCATGCAAATAAACTGTTTTAAACGGTACTTTATTTGTGCGATAAAGCCCAAGCATAATCATACGCAAAACCCAGAAAAAGAGAATATCGTGCCCGGTTTCCATAAGGTTGGTAGGATAAAATTCTTTATAATCATTTTTATCAGGGTATCCAAGAGTTGCAAATGGCCATTGTCCACTTGAAAACCATGTGTCAAATGTGTCGGGGTCTTTTTCCAGTTTTTTACTACCACATTTTTGACATTTTTTAACATCATTATTTAAATCAATCATTCCTTCGCCACAATCTTGGCAAATTTTTGCCGGAATTGGAATACCCCAAGCTATTTGTCTTGAAATGTTCCAATCTTCTAAATTTTCAAGCCAGTGTAAAGCGATACGTTTGTGTCGTTCTGTTACAAATTTAACATCCTTTTTCTCAATAGCCTCGCGAGCGCGATTTGCAAGAGGAGACATTTTTATAAACCATTGTTCTTTAAGTTGAGGTTCTATTTCTCGCTTGCATTTGTAACAAAGAGGGACGGAATGTTCATATTTTTCATCAATTTTTATAAGCAGTCCAAGTTCTTTTAATTTTTCAACTATTTTAGGACGAGCATCTTTTATGCTCATGCCTGCAAATTCTCCGGCTACCGGAAGCAATTTTCCTCGTTCGTCTATAATTTGTTCATAATCAAGATTGTGTCGTTTTGCTATATCAAAGTCAATTTCAGAGTGCCATGGTGTTATTGTCATTGCTCCGGTACCCATTTCCGGATTACCTGCCTTATCTTTTATAAGTGTCGCCGTAATTGTACCGTTTATCCAAGGAACATCAAAGGTTTGTCCGTGTTTATATTTTGCATATCTATCATCATCAGGGTGGACAACAATATATTTATCTGAGAATTTTGTTTCTGGGCGGGCGGTCGCTATTGTGAATGGCCCATATTGAATATAATAAAATGGCTCTGTGCGTTCTTCATAACTAACTTCAAGATTTGAGAGCCCGGTTTGATGTTTTGGGCACCAGTTTATACTACGGAGTCCGCGGTAGAGTAATTTATCATCTGAGAGTTTTTTAAAAGTATCATAAACAATCTGCACAATATCATCATCAAGTGTAAATTTTTCACGCGACCAATCACAAGAGGCGCCAAGATGTTTTATTTGCCCCTCCATAAATTGTTTGTTGTATTGAGTAAAGTCCCATATTTCTTTGTATAATTCTTCACGGCTCATTTGAAAACGAGAACGCTTTTCTTTGGCAAGCTTTTTTTCATAGACTACTTGTGTTTCAAATCCTGCATGATCAGCTCCCGGTAGCCATAGCGCGCGTTTTCCTCGCATACGCTCAAAACGAGTAAATATATCTTGAAGCGTAACAAAAAGAGCATGTCCCGCATGAAGTGAACCATTAGCATTTGGCGGGGGCATAATACATGACCATGATTGTTCGCGTGGAGTCCCATCTGGAAATGCAGGAAGATTATCCGGGTTAAAATAACCGGAAGACTCCCATTGTTTATATATTTTTTCTTCATTTTGTTTTGGATCGTATGGCTTATTGAATTTTTCACTCATTTTCATACCTATTACTATAACATAAAAATAATTTATAAAACAGGAAAATTAATAAATTTTAATTCTTATAACGAGTTATTATATTTATCATCAATACGCCAATTTGCTGATGCTTGGAGCATGCTTGGATTTATTGATATTTCAGAAATTGAATAATTATGCAAGTACCAAATAGCCACTGCTCCGATCATAAGCGCATTATCTCCTGTAAGCCCGGAATAGGGGAGATAAGATATTATATTTTTATCAATATTTTTTTGAATTTGTTTATGCAAAAATGTATTGGCTGAAACTCCTCCGGCTATAATTATTGCGCTGGCATTAAATTTGGAGACTGCTTTTTTAAGTTTTTCAGTTAGAACATCTGCCACAGCATCTTCAAATTCGCGCGCTACAAGTTTTTTTTGGTTATCATTTAATGGTGATATTTTTTCTTGTGTACGAATATGGTATAAAACAGCTGTTTTTAATCCTGAGAATGAAAAATTTAAAGAATGATCTTTAATCATAGGACGGGGAAACTTGAATTTAGGTTTAAGGTTTTCTTTCCGCGCTTGCGAAGCAAGCGCGGAAATTGTAGGTCCTCCTGGGTATGATAATCCGAGCATACGCGCAACTTTATCAAAAGCTTCACCAACAGCATCATCTAGAGTTTCTCCGAGTAATCTATATTTTCCAATTTCATTCATTGCAATAAGTTGAGTGTGCCCGCCTGATACAAGAAGCGCAACTGTTGGGTTCGTAGGATTGATAAATTTAAATTTTTTTGAGGAAGTGTCATGTTTTAGTAAAGCTGAAATAAGATGTCCTTCCATATGATTTATTGGGATGAGTGGAATGGAAAGTATCAATGAAAGCGCTTTGGCAAAATTTATGCCGACCCAAAGCGCTGGAGCAAGGCCGGGTCCGGCTGTAATCGCTATTACATCAATTTCCGGCGTATGTGAGGTATTGAAAAAATTAAAAATATCATTCAATAATTCAGGTTCTCTTTTTAGAAGTTGTTCTAGTTTATTTTTTGTTGATTCTGATATCGTTATTTTTTTTGAATTGATTTTAGGGTTTTTGGCAATTTGCTTAAATAGGGGAATAAGAGATTTACTGTGTTCTCGTTTTGCAAGTGTTGGAAAAACACCTCCATATTTTGCATGTTTTTGCGCCTGAGAAAGAATTATATGGTTTATTACATCAAAACCTTCTCGTGTTTTTTCAAGAAGCGCAAGAGATGTCTCATCACAACTTGTTTCTATTGCTAAAATTCGCATAAAGTAACGCTACCAAAAAAATAAAAAAAAGCCAGTATCCTCAAACCGACTTCGTCGGCTCCCTCTTTTCAAATCCCTCTCCTCCGACTAAAAATACCCTCCTCAAGCTCACGCTTTCAGAGGGTTTTTTAGTTTGCGGAGGGTGAGGGACTTGAACCCTCAAGTGTTAAAGACACGCCGCGTTTCGAGCGCGGTCCGTTACCAATTCCGGGCAACCCTCCGCGGATAAGCATATCATAATTGTATTTTTTGACAAAAATGCTAAAATGTCGCTCAAGGTCCCATCGTCTATCGGCTAGGACGCCAGGTTTTCATCCTGGAAAGCGGGGTTCGATTCCCCGTGGGACCGCAGAATTTACGGAGATAAACTCAATAAAACTACATCGCAAATGAAAACCTGGCGTTTTCACCCTGCCTGTTTATTTTTGCTTCAAAGATTAACATCTTTGAAGCCGGGGTTCGATTCCCCGTGGGACCGCAGAATTTACGGAGATAAACTCAATAAAACTACATCGCAAATGAAAATTCTCAAAAAATATTATTCAGTAATCCACAGGTTTGTCTTGACAAAAAATGTATAATACTACTCATTAGAGGTTAAATAAACAAATATGCAAAAATCAATTTGGATAATTTTAGGTGGCGTATTTATAGCTTTAGCTATAATTGCTTTTTCTTCTGGGTGTTTTGGATTGTGTGCGTCATCAAATCGTGTGATAATAAAAACATTATCGCCGGGTGAATTTGCAAGTATATGGAATCAAACAAAAGATACAGCCACTCTCATTGATGTACGCACCCCGGAAGAATATATGTCCGGGCATTACAAAAATGCTCAAAATTTAAATTTTTATGATGAGCTAAACTTTAAGAATGCTCTTAATAAAATGGATAAAAATAAAAGATACCTTATTTATTGCAGGTCAGGGCATCGTTCAGGGTTGACATTGAAACTGATGAAGAAGCTTGGCTTTAAAGAAGTGTATGATTTAAGTGGGGGAATCTCCGGAGCGGGAGATATAATACCGATAGTTAAATAAATCTATTTTTTAAAATAAAATCCCGAATATATTTGTATTCGGGATTTTATTTTTAGAAACAAGTAAATGCAAGAATTATTGACATATGTCAATAATTATGTTAGTATACCGGCGTGCGTGAAAACGCCTGTTTATTTAGTTATTAATTAAAGTGCGTATGAAAATAAATTATAAATCATTGCTTTTTGCAATTTTGTTGGGGATTGCGTTTGTTGCGCCTATTGGAGCTTATGCTGACTCAGCACCAACATGTGTTTTGAATGCAGATAAAGATTCAATAGTCGATGGAGAATCAGTTCTATTAAACTGGAGCACCAGTGGAGCAACAACTGTATCTCTTGATGGTGGAATTGGTGTTGTAAGTCCTGTTGGTTCAAAATCAGTAAAGCCGACAAATACAACAACTTATACACTTACTGCGCAAAACTCAAGCGGTTCAACTGTTTGTTCAAAAGAAGTTACAGTTTTAGCAAAAACCGCAAAGCCAACTTGTGAATTTACCGCCACACCGAATTCTGTTACATCAAGTGCTGATATTGTGAAGCTTGATTGGAAAACGGCAGGTGCTAATTCTGTTTATATAAATAACGGAATTGGTTATGTAAATAAAAACGGAAATCTATCACTTCGCGGATTCACAAATAAGATGGACTATGTTTTAACTGCTGTTAATGCAAATGGAATAACAGAATGTAATGTTCATATTTCATCAAATCAATCAAGAGCGCAGAATTTGAGTTGTAATATAGTAGCAACTCCAAATAGTGTTTCTTACAATGGGTCTGTTGTTTTACAATGGACATCAAAAGGGGCAACATCAGCTACTATAGATAATGGTGTTGGATATGTGCAAAAAAATGGAAGCAAGATTGTGGAACATATAACTAAAACAACGACATTTAAACTTGTTGTTAAAAATGGAACTGATTCCGCAAATTGTAGTGTTACAGTGTATAGGGACACTTCTCCAAATACACCGGCTCCAACTTGTGAAATAAATATAGATCCAAATATAATAGACTCTTATGGAAAAGCATTATTAAAGTGGAATGCATATCATTCAAATTATGCATTTATAAATAATGGAGTTGGGCAAGTAAATAAAACAGGTTCTGTTTATATTTCTCCAAATTCAAGTACAACATATGTTATGACCGTTAAAGATTCAATGGGAAGAACCGGATTTTGTTCAAAAACAATAACGGTTAAAGGATCAGGCTCTATTGTTGTTGGTTCAACATTATCTGCAGGAAATTATAATGGTGGATATGGAACTCAATATAATACCTTTGGTTATTCTTATAACTCAAACACTTATAATCAAAACAGATATGGTGGAGGTGCAAATGTTCTAAGGATCAATAGTATTCCATATACGGGAGCAGGTGATGAGCTTTACATCATTGCGTTAATTATGTTAGCTATTGGATCATATTTTACAGCTTTCAAACTTGGTAAAAAGGTATTCTAAAATATCTTTTTCAAATAACAAAAAACGAGGCAATTGCCTCGTTTTTTGTTACTGAGATTTTAATTTGTATTCAGATATATATAAATATCTTCAAGGGCTTTAACTGCATCGCCAGATGCGATATTATTTTGGTGGTATAATCCATCTGTACAGTCTCCGGCCGCCCAAATTCCGGCCGCTGTTGTTTTTTGTGTTCTAGGATCAACTTTTATTTGATTATAATCATTCAGCTCTACTATATTTTTTGCAATTTCAGTGTTTGGAATCATTCCTATTTCAACGAACACTCCGGATAAAGAGATTTCTTTTTCATCGTTTGTGGTTCTATCTTTATATTTAATGCCTGAGACAAACTGCTCACCAAGTATTTCGGTAACCTGAGCGTTTGATATTGCTTTGAATTTTGGATTTTGTAAAAGTTTATTAACAGTTATTTCGTCCGCAGCAAATTTATCTGCAAATTCAAAAAGAGTTACTGATTTTGCATAAGCCAATAATTGGGCTGCGGTTTCAAAGCCGGCATTTCCGCCACCTATGACTGCAACATCTTTTCCTGTAAACATTGGACCATCGCAAGAAGCGCAATATGTTACACCTTTATGCTCAAATATATCCGCGTTTTTGGCAGGTAATTTTCTTCTTTTTGAGCCAAGCGCAAGTAAAACCGCACGGGTTTGATATTCTGTATCGGCAGATGTTTTAACAATAAATAAGTCATTATTTTTTGTTAAAGATTCCGCTCTTATCGGAAAATCTATAAGAAGAGTATCGTCTGCATACTCACGAAGATGTTCCTCTAGCTTTTTTGCAAGTTCCATTCCTGAAATATGAGGAAAACCAATCCAATTTTGAATATCTTCCGAGACTGTACTTTGTCCACCAAATGCGTCTGTTATAAGAACGGATTTGAGCTGTTTGCGAGCAGCGTAAACCCCGGCTGTAACCCCAGCAGGACCTCCTCCTATTATCACTAAGTCATAAATTTGTGTATCCATTTTTATTTTTTTAACTTTTAAGATTTTTTCTTAAAAAAGAAGGAATTGCGCTCCAGTCATCATCGTCATCATCTTTGTTTTTTTTATTATTTTGTTTTTCTTTTTTTGAAGTCTTTTTGTTTTTTGTTTGCTCTTCAATAATTACTTCATCTTCTTGCAGCTCATCTATTTCATCAAAGGTTGGATAATTGATTTCGTTTTCAGAATTATCATCTTCTTTTTTCTCGGATGATTTAAAGAATAATCCACCCGTTGATGATTCTTTTCTCTCTTCTTCTTTGATAGGGGAAGAGCTTGAATTTTGACCTTCTGGAAATCCGGTAGCTATAACCGTTATTTTTATTTCTCCCTTCTTAAGTGAATTATCATCAATAGCTCCAAATATCACTTTGGCA
>JALSPS010000081.1 GCA_026985835.1 Candidatus Kaiserbacteria bacterium | reverse complement strand
ATGTTGGTATTGATGGTTCAGAACGAAAATTTAAAATTATTGGTATTTTGGGAACAAAAAATTTTACTATTGATAGATATGCATTTGTAAAATATGACGATTTGGCAAAACTTTTTGGAGTTGAGGGTCTTTCTACAAAAATTGTTGTTAGGCTTTTTGATAAAAATCAAGCGAGAGCTCTCAAGCAAGATTTAAAATTGGCAGGATTCAATGTATATAAAATACAAGATTGGCAGGAAAAAATCGCATTTGGCGCAAGTATAAACAAATCATTTGAAATGATTGGTTCAATTTTAAGATTTATAGGTGCTCTTCTTGCCGGGCTTGTGATATTTATTGTTATTTTTGTTGATATTTTAAACAAAAGACGACAAATTGGTATTTTTAAAGCTATTGGAATCCCAGACAGCGTTATAATTTTATCGTATATCTTACGCGGATTGTTTTATTCTCTTATCGGGGTTATTGCGGGATATTTATTGATGCAATATGTAATTATAGCCGGATTTAAATCGCATCCGATACCAATGCCGATGGCTGATGTAGTTCCGCTTTTAAAGGCGAAAGCTCTTGAGATGAGCGCCATATTTTTTGTTTTGGCGGGATTTATAGGATCTTTTGTACCTGCTATCAAAGAGATTCGCAAGCATGTATTAATACTTCTTTATAAATAATTATGAACATTCTTGAAGCAAGAAACATTAAAAAAGTTTATAATCCGCACTCACCGGAGCCGATTAATGCATTGCGCGGGGTTAGTTTGGATTTAAAGAAAGGTGAATTTGTTGCTCTTATGGGACGCTCTGGGTCTGGAAAATCAACCCTGTTGCATCAGCTTGCCCTTCTTGATCGTCCAACTGCTGGAGAAATTATTATCAATAACAAAAATGTGGCATATATGAGCGAAAAAGAAAAGGCTAAATTCAGATTGGAATTCATAGGATATGTTTTTCAGGATTATGCATTATCTTCGGAACTAACAGTTTTTGAAAATGTTGCGCTTCCGCTTTTGGCTGCAGGTTTTGATTCTCAATCAGCAAAGAAATCTGTTAGTGATGTTTTGCAAAAACTTGAAATAGAAAAAGTATCAAATCACTTACCAAGCGAAATATCAGGAGGACAGCAACAAAGAGTTTCAATAGCGCGCGCTATTGTTAACAAGCCAAAAATTTTATTTGCAGATGAGCCAACTGCAAATCTGGATTCTGTTGCGTCACGGTTTGTTTTAGACGCTCTCAAAGAACTTAAAGAAAAATATAATCAAACGATTTTAATGGTAACTCATGAGCCGGAAGACAAAAAATATACAGATAGAACAATTTGGCTAAAGGATGGATTGATTGAGCAAGAACTTTAAAGAACTTATTTGAGTAATCGCCCGATTGCAAAGCAATCGGGCAATCACTCAACCCTCACAATCTCAAGTTTTTATGTTAGAATAATAATTATGGAACCAGTTACAATTATTTATTCAATAGTTATTCTTATTATGTCTGTTGTCATTCATGAGGTTGCTCATGGGGCTATGGCAAATGCGCTTGGGGATCCGACAGCCAAACTGCAAGGCAGGTTGACGCTCAATCCGATAAGGCATTTGGACCCATTTGGATCCGTGATATTACCGACTATTTTAATTCTTTCAAATTCTCCGTTTTTGTTGGGTTGGGCAAAGCCCGTTCCTTATAATCCATATGGCCTTACAAAAGGCGGTAAGTATGCAGAAGCGCTTGTGGCATCTGCAGGTATATTTGCGAACTTTGTACTTGCGATTACTTTTGCTTTTATATTTCGTCTCGGACTTATTCCTTCAATAGCGACTGAACCGGCATTTTACATTGTTTTAATAAATATATTGCTTGGCTTCTTTAATTTGATTCCTGTACCTCCTCTGGACGGATCCAAAATTTTATATACACTTCTCCCATTGCCGATTCAGCAAAAAATAAAACCGCTATATCACAATCAAATGTTGCCGGTCGTCTTTATTATTTTGTTTTTGTTTGTCTTTGGCAATATATTTGTAAATTTCACATTTAAAATCGCCTCTTTTTTAATTGGTTCATAGATTATATTCATTGCGCGTCAGATATTTTTGTGAGATAATGTAAGGTATGAATAAAGAAGGTCCAGCAACAAGAGAAGGTCCCAAAGATAACAGGCGCGCAGTGGATAAACTTATGGAAATGATAGAAAAAGCCAATTCGCCGTCTACAGCTATGGGCCAACAAGAACCAGAGCCAAAACCAAAAGAAAACAAAGAGCAAAATGAAAGTTCTCCGAACGCGCGCGCATTAAAAAAGCTTGATGAGGCAACGAAGTTATTTGCGCGGTATGTGGCGCTTAGAAACGGCGTAAAAGAGGCCGATTTGAATCCGGCTCCCGGCGCGGTAGAGCGTATTGGTGAAAAAGCAGGGCGACTCAGAACATTCGCAATGAACTCAGTTGCTATGTCTTTAGCGCAAATGACGGGAATCACACTTGCCGATAAACTTATTTCCACAGGTTTTGATAGATTTGCTTTACCTGCTTATATTGCCCCTGTTATTTTTGGTTCGGTTTTGACATTAAAAAATCAGTTAAAAGCAAATAGAGCGTCAGTTGCCAGAGGTGCGGTGAGAAATTTCCGTGAAAATATGAAGGCTAATCCGAAAAAAATTGATGAAGCGCTGGAAACTATTAAAAAAGCACCTGCATTTGAACAATCTCCCAAAGAAAGAAGAAAAGAAGCATATGGTGAGTTAAAGCGATTTGCTCCTATAAGAGCTTTTGAGGCATGGAGTAATGGTATTTTAAAGGAGCACAAACGAGCCGAGCGTCTTTTTAAAGAACATAAACCCGGGCTTGCAAAAGAATTTTTGCAGTTTGTTGCAACTCAGGCCCTTGGTGTTGCGGGCGGGGTGGCCGGGTCAATTGCCGTTTTAGGCACTGGATCTGCAATCTTTCAACCCGGTAAATATGTTTCTGTAGACAGTGTTGATAAAGGGTTTTTACTTCAATTTGATTATAATAAATTTATAGACCTCTCAAAAAATCTCGGTATTGAGCATGTTAAAAATATATTCTCGGTTCTGTGGAAAACTGTCTTGAATAAGCCCGGTTAGGTGTTAGAATTCAAGATATGGATAACGAGACACAAATTGATTTTCTAGATAGCGACTTAAAAGACGAGGTTGTACAAAGGCTTCATTTGGAAGAGTTGCCACCCGAAGAGCAAAATACTTTTATATTGAAAGTTACATCTGTATTATTGGAGCGAGCGGCGCTTGACTTGCTTGAAAAACTTCCTCCTGGTATCGCATCTTTACTTGCCGAAGAAGCGGTTACAGAACCAAAAGAAGCATTTGAGAAAATGAAACAATATGTGCCTGACGCAGATGGTGTGGTTCGTGATTCCATATTAAAGTCCCTTGCGGATTATGAGTATTTTTATAATCAAGAGATCGGGAATCAGAATCCCGCAACAGTTTAGCTTATGGTAAAAAAACAAGAGCAAGGCAATGAAACTGCAATGGGGGCGGCTCTTAAAAAAGCTGCTAGTAATGCCGGCAAGAAGCTTACCGAGATTGCTTCGGTTGATAATGGTTCCAAACATAGAGCTGAGCCAACCAAAAAAAACTCAAATTCTACATTGGCAGATTTCTTGATGCGTATGTTTCCCGGAGAAGATAATAAAAAAGAAGATGAAGATGGACTTGATATAGATAGAGTTATTGCAGATATAGATTCAAGCATAAAAAAAGAAAATGAGAGAGATTTTGACGATTGGTTAAAAAAAACGAGAATGCGCGAGCGGCGTCACTTACTTGAGCGAGATTCAGCGTTAAATCCAAACAGGCATTCTGTTGCTCCGCAATTTAATCAATTTAAAACTCCGCGTTCAGTTGAGCAGCTTCAGCACTGGCATAATCAATCAGAAAAAGATGCCGCTGATATTAAAGTTCCTGAACCGCAAGGAGAATATGAAAAATTAAATTCCGGAAATGCAAATTTGCGTAATCCGTTTGTTAGATTTGGTAATTATAATCAGTTTCCAAACCCTAATGCCGGTAGGCGTTATATTAGAAAACCTGTGGATATCCCTACATTGACCGGCACTGGTAACAAGAGTAGCATTAAAGATATGAAAAGAGAAGGAGATCCAAAAAAACAAGGCACTTCAGGGTCTGAAACAAATAAAACCCTTAACTCACAAAAAGAAGAATATAGAAAATGGTGTGAGGAAGAAGCGAAAGGCCTAGATCAAAGCACAATGGAAAAAGCTAGGGAATTATTGAATGATTTGGATGATATCGAAGACAAAGATGAGTTCATAAACCGTATAAAAGAATTACTTGGCATTATCGATGAGCCAAGCGAAGAAAGCTCAAAAACTGATAATGAAAGACAAGCTACTTCAGGAATTAATGAATCTGATTCTGAAAAGAATCATGTCAGTGGTGATTTTTATTGGATAAAAGGTAAAAGAAAAGCAACCGGTGTTGCAAAAGATGCTTATATGGCACGTGCTGACTATGAAAATGAACAATCTTTAGCTAAAAAGGCAGCCCAAGCTTATCAAAAGCGTGTCACCGAAGAGCAAAAAGAGCATAAAGATGGAAAGCAAGAGAATAATCTTGGAACTCTTGATGATGTAATTGATAAAGAAAGGAAAGACCGCATCAGAAAGCTTGAAGATAAAGTAAAAGAATTGGAGAGTGAAATTGAAGAACTTAAAAACCCAGCAGAATCACCCGACAACTCTCCAAATTCTCAAGAAAACCAGCCTTCTAATGAGCAGGCAGGTGATGAGCCAAATGATAATTTACCGGAGCCTTCCGAAGAGGGGCTTGAATCGGCAAAAGATTTATTCAAAAAAAATCTATATTCTTATGCAAATAAACTTGCAATCGGGAATGCTGAGGTTGGAGATTTAGAAAAAGCTGAGAGTTTTTGGAACACTTTAACTCCGGCAAAAAGATTTGGATTAAAAGTCGCTACCGGCCTTGCTGTTGCCGCCGGGGTTGGTGTAGCGTCTGCAGGGGCTGCGCTTGTCGCGCCTATGCTTGGTATTACCCTTGGTGTTGGTTATGTAGGTATGGGAACTATTATAGGATCAAAAATTTTGGGAGGATATTTGGGTAATAAGCTTTTTAGACGCTTTGCAAATAAAAATGGATTATTAGATAGAGCAAAAATAACCGCAGGTATTGCGCGCGCCAAAAAAGAATTCAAACGCCAAGAAAGAATGGCCGATGTTATGAGAGGGATGGGATATAATGCTCCACCTGTAGCGATGACACAATCTCAAATAGAGACATTAATGAAAAAAGGAATGAGAAAAGATGCTATATATCAAGCCCTTACAACCGCCGCTGTTGTTGGCGGAGTTGGCGCTTTATACCACAACCTAATACATTGGCACCTTGATTCAACTCCAACAAGCGGAGGAGAAACTGGAGGAGCGGACGCAGGTAATACTGAAACAAGAGTACAGGTAACTCCAGCGGGAGGAGGTGCTCCTGCTCCTCAGCAATCGCCGGCATCGCCAATACCGGCACCAGATGCTCCTGCTCCTCAGCAATCGCCGGCATCGCCTTCTCCTCATTCTCAACCAATACCGGCATCAGATGCTCCAGCTCCTCAGTCATCACCAATACCGGCATCAGATGCTCCAGCTTCTCATCATCCTCAAAAGTTACCGAATAGATTTTTTGAAAGTCAAGCAACAGATTGGAATCACAGAGTTCATCAAGGGCACTTTGGCGAGCCTGGGTCACCACTTTCTGTAGATCAGATTGGAGGACATATTGATAGCCTTACTCATGCTCCTACCTTTACTGAAGGTGTACAAGATATTTTAACAAAAGCTGGAATCGCAAGACGTATGCACATGGATAACCGGTACTTACAAGAGGATTTTAATTTGTTGGCTGACAAGCTTGCTCAAACACTAGATAAAGGTCTCTATGGAGCAGATAGTATTCTCCAAAAAATCGGAATAACGGATGTTGATTCTTGGCAGGCAGGGCATAATTATAATTTAAGACCAATCTTTGAAGATAGAAATTTTATGACACATTTCTTGAAAGATGTTGTGCATGATTCTCGTTTTCACAATAATAGAGCCGTGGCAGGCTTGATAAGGGATATAGTAATCCGAGCGTAATTTTATTAGTTAAAAGTTTATTATGAATCCATTAGACAAAGAAAAAATAAAAGAAGAACTCTCACAATCATTGGGAGTGGCTTCATTGCCTGAGGAACAACAAAATAAAATAATTAAAGATGCTTCTGATGCCATATTGGAACGCGCGACAAAAATCGTTCTTTCAATGGTGCCACAAGAAAAGTATACCGAAATTGATGCATTACTTGAAGCTCAAGATTATGAACAATTAGGGCAAAAATTAAATGAGTTTGTACCGAATCTTTCAGAAATTATAGATAAAGTTGTTTCTGACGGTGTTGTCGAATACAGACAATTACTTATTGACTCCGGTGTTATTCAAGACACAAATCAAAGTATGCAAAACAATGCGCCGGAAAACCTTTCATCTCTTGAAAAATCGGCTAAATTAGCACATCAGGAAAGTTTTGTCGGCAATGAAAATCAAAACTCTCTTGATACCAACTCTGTAAATGCTCCTGAAGAATCTTATGATGATCTTACTCCCGAAAAAGCTGCCCAGATTCCACCGGTTGCGCCCGGGGTGGTTGAAGAGAATTTGGTTGTTGGAGCTGATGGGGAAGCAAAGCCCGCCGATGATCCTCTTTTAAACCCAACAACTCCGGATCAACCTGCGTATTGATTTTATAATTTAACATTTTGCTCTTTATCACAGCTTAATAAGCCATGAGGTTATGTACCTCTTGGCTTATTTTCAGTTATCTTCAAAAGAAGCTGATTTATCAGCAAAAGAGTGCTAAAGAGAATGGGATTGGACAAAAACTTGCGTTTTTTTGTTTTGCGGTGTATATTACAGGCACCTTGCTATGGCGAGGTTTATTTTATGACAACAATAAATCAGCTTGTAAAAAGAAAAAGAAAAAAGACAATTAAAAAAGCGAAGACGGTTGCGCTTCGTCGTGGCTTTAATAGTCTTAAAAATAAACCAAGTCATTATAGTTCTCCATTCAAAAGAGGTGTATGCACAAAAGTTACAACTAAAACACCTCGTAAGCCAAACTCCGCTATCCGTAAAATAGCTCGTGTTCGCTTAACTAACGGACAAGAGATAACAGCGTATATTCCAGGAGAAGGCCACAACTTACAAGAGCACTCTGTGGTGCTTGTGCGTGGTGGAAGGGTGAAAGATGTTGGTATTCGCTATACGATTGTGCGTGGAGCGTTGGACACAGAAGGTGTGCAAAACCGTAAACAAGGACGCAGCAAATACGGCGCTAAAAAACCAAAAGATAACAATTAATTATTATGAGAAGACCTTTAAAGAAAAAAAATAAATTATCTCCGGATCCTGTATTCAATTCTATTGAAGTTGCAAAGCTTATAAACTATGTAATGGAAGATGGGAAAAAAGATATTGCAAGAAAGGTTGTTTATCAAGCATTTGAGGAGATAAAAAATAACCCACCGGTTATAATTGAAAAGATAAAAAATTCAAAAGAAGAGAAAAAAATAGAAATAAAAGACCCTATGGTTGCTTTTACGACTGCTATAAAAAATGTAGCGCCAACTATGGAGGTCCGCAGTCGTCGTGTCGGCGGAGCTAACTATCAGGTTCCGGTACCGGTTAGGCCGGAGCGTCAACTTGTTCTTGCCCTTAGATGGATTGTTGATGTTGCCCGCAATGGAAAAGGAGCCTCAATGAGTAAAAAGCTGGCAGATGAAATAAAAAAAGCGGCAAAAGAAGAAGGAGATGCTGTAACAAAACGAATAAATACTCATAAAATGGCTGAAGCAAATAAAGCATTTGCTCATTTTGCATGGTAAAAAACCATTGCAAATTTATCGTACTTGGTGTATAGTTTTGTGTGCGGGCCATGCCCGTTTTATTATTAAAAATTATAAATAATTATTATGGCACGTAAATATCCATTAGAGAAATTGCGCAACTTTGGAATTGTGGCGCACGTTGATGCTGGTAAAACAACGACATCAGAACGCATTTTATATTACACGGGGGAAAGTCACAAAATAGGAGAAGTGCACGATGGCGAAACTGTAACAGACTGGATGGAACAGGAACGCGAACGTGGAATCACAATTACCGCTGCGGCGATTTCTTGTACATGGATTCCGACATACTCAAAAGGGAATACTGATAACAGATATAATTTTAATATAATTGATACACCGGGACACATTGATTTTACTGCGGAAGTTAAGCGTTCTATGCGCGTACTTGATGGGGCTATTGTGGTATTTGATGGAGTGGCTGGTGTAGAGCCTCAAAGTGAAACAAACTGGAGATATGCCGAAGAA
>JALSPS010000080.1 GCA_026985835.1 Candidatus Kaiserbacteria bacterium | reverse complement strand
GGGTGGGGTCAAGAAGGTTTTAATTATGTATTCAATAAGTATTATGACCCTAGAATGTACGCGCAAGAACAGTGGTTTGATCGCGCGCATAATGTTGTTTTTGATTGGTTGATTGCCGGTGGTATATTGGGTTTTTTGGCTTATTTGTTAGTGATTTTTGCTTTATTGTATTCAATATATAGAACAGATAAATTCACCTTAATACAAAAATGGATTTTTGTTGGACTTATGGTTGCTTACGGCTTTACTAATCTTACCGTTTTTGACAATATCACCAGCTACATACTTATCTTTTCAATTTTAGCTTGGGTAAATCTTGAAAAAGAAGTTATAAAAGTACCAAAATTCTTAAAAATATCATTAATGATTATAATTTTGCTGGTTTTGAGTTATATGGGTTTTGTTACAAAACAAGCCTATGATTTTAATAAGATTTTTTTAAGGACATTATCTGAATTTGATATGGCAAAATATCAATTTAAAAAGACGGGCAATGCGCAGTTATCAAATAAAATTCTTGAAGATGCTTATCATAAGTTTGACAAACTGAGTCAAAAACGCACTCTCGGTTCTCAGGAGATGGCGGAACATATGGCGTATAAAGTTCGCTCAATTATTCCTCTCAAATGGGTAAATGATACAACAAAAACAAAATTAACTAATTTAGCAAAACAAAATTTAAAAAAACAAGAAAAATTTGCTCCAAAAGATCCGCGTTTCCCGGTATTTTTATCAAGTCTATATTCATCTCTTGGTGAATATAAAAATGCTAAAGCCGAACTTGAAAAAGCAAGGAAGTTGAGTCCAAATAAACAGCATATCATTTTATTGCAAGCTGTGAATGCGCTAAATAATAAAGAGGAAGATAAAGCAATTGATTTTTTCAAAGAGGCTTATGAGCTAGAAAAAACGAACAAGCAGGCAGGGATTATTTATGCAAAAGCGTTACTGGACATTGGCAAAAAAGATGAAGCAACCAAAGTGTTAGAGGAGCTTCAAAAAGAATTAAATAAAAAATGATGTTTGTGTTAAAATTTAATTATGTCTTATAACAAAACAATGGATGAGATTATCAGTTTTGCAAAGCGAAAGGGTTTTGTGTTTCCGGGCTCTGAGATTTATGGAGGAGTGGCGGGCTTGTATGATTTTGGACCGCTTGGCGTGGAGCTTTTAAACAACATTAAACAACTTTGGTGGAAGTCAAATGTTCACGATAAAGAAAATTATTACGGACTGGACAGCGCAATGTTTAAGGATCCGCGTGTGTGGGAGGCGTCCGGACATACAAAAAGTTTTTCCGACCCGATGGCAGAGTGCAAATCATGCAACACGCGCATCAGGGTAGACAAGGAGCTTGAAAAGCTTGGTGTGCAAGCAGATGAGAAAATGAGCGAAGAGGAAATCAACGAACTCTTTGCAGAACACAAAGCAGAGATAAAATGCCCAAAATGTGGCGGAAGCGATTTTTCAGAAGCGAAGGCGTTTAATCTTCTTGTACAATCAAATCTTGGCGACTTTACCGGCACGGGAGAGAATCCGTCATATTTGCCGGGGGAGGCGTGTCAAGGGATTTATTTGAATTTTAAAAATGTAGTGGACTCAATGCATCCAAAAATTCCTTTCGGTATTGCGCAAATCGGCAAGGCATTCCGCAACGAAATATCACCGCGAAATTTTTTGTTTAGAACACGCGAATTTGAGCAGGCTGATACACAGTATTTTGTGCGACCAAATGAAAGCGCTGATGATTATGAGCGCATCAAACAGGAGCGTTTTGACTGGTATGTGAATGTATTGGGGCTGGATAAAAATCATCTGCGTTTCAAACAGCATGATAATCTTGTGTTTTATGCGCGTGATGCGTGGGACATTGAATATGATTTTCCAAGTTTTGGTTTTGATGAAATTGAAGGTATTCACGACAGAAGCGACTATGAC
>JALSPS010000079.1 GCA_026985835.1 Candidatus Kaiserbacteria bacterium | reverse complement strand
AAGAAGCGAGAGAGTATCTAAATGCGTATTTTGATAAATTTTCCGGCTTGGCTTCTTGGATAGAAAAAACAAAACTTGAGGCCGCAAGACTAGGATATACGGAGACGCTTTTTGGCAGAAGGCGTTATTTTGAAGGAATCCATTCAAAACTACCATTTATTCGGGCTTCCGCTGAGAGAATGGCAATAAATGCGCCAATTCAAGGGACTCAATCAGATATAATAAAGATGGCAATGGTAGAGATAGATAAAACTATACAAAAAAAGTATGAGAAATATGCGCGAATGCTGTTGCAGGTTCACGATGAATTGATTTTTGAAATTTCTTCAAGCGAGGCCAAAAGCATTGCGCAAGAATTTAAGACTATTATGGAAAACATTTTACCAAAAGAAAAATCAAAAGGTGTGCCGATTATAGCCACTGTTAAAATGAGTAAAAAATGGGGAGAGCTTTAAGCTGTGTATAACTCGGTTGCATTATTTACTATTATTTATCATAATGAGTCGTATGAAAAAGTTACATATAACATTTTTGTTTTTTGTGTTTATTTCCATCCTTTTTGTTACCGGTCCGGTCTTTGCCGCAAATCCGGTCTTGGATTTTGTTGGAGGGAGTTCTGGCCTTGTGAATGACAATGATGCGGATATTACGCAAGAGGATCAAGTTAATGCCGAACAACAAGAAACGCACTCAGGAGGGTTTTTGTCTTTTGTAAAGAATTTGTTTGGTTTTGGAGAAGAAAAAAAGCCGGTTACCGCTTCTCCAAGTTATATTTATAACAAAAACGATAGCGCAGGTTCTCGCAGTTCGCTTGTAAAAAAATACAATGGTCCTGCTCCATATATGGCGTGCTTGCCACATAGTGTTGAAAATAATGAGCCGGCTTTAATTATTTGGCAGTGTCTTGATGCTTCCGAATCAGCTAGCGGATTCGGTTTTGAAACCGGTGGTGAACCTATGGGCATTGCTGAAGTTAACAATGCGACGACTACGACTTATAAAGTTGCGTGCGCTTCCGGAGCAACGGCGAGTTGTGATGTGCGGGTTTCTCGCTCTGCAATTATTTTAGAGGCGGATGAAGCAAAGGTTGACAGTTTTGATAAAACGAAAATAAGATGGCGAACTGTAGATATGCAGAATTGCGTTCTAGATTCTGATGATGACAGCTCAAAATATAAAGATTGGCGTCGTTCCGGCACAAATTCAACTGATGGGGTCTTTTCACATCCGATCACGAAGCTCACCAAGTTCACCTTATCTTGTATTACCAAGTCAGGGATGCGTAAATCCGCTACAGTTGAGGTTGGTGTAAATTAGAATGCTTTATATTTACGCTGGTCCGGATATTGAAAGAGCGCGAGCTAAACTGCGGGCAACCGTAGGATCGCTTAGGGCGAAGTATCCGCAGGCATTATTTATTCGTTTTACAACGGAAGACATTGAAAAAATTAATTTTTTAGAGCTGACTGAATCTCAAGCGCTTTTTAAGAGTAATTATGTAGTTGTATTTGACAACCTGCTTGCAGAACTTCCCGAAACAATTGATTTCATTAAAGAATTTAAAGACTCGGATAATCTATTTTTTATTCTTGAAGATGAGCTTGATAGAAAATACCAAGAAAAATTTACTAAAATTGCAGACAAAGTAACTATATTCAACAAAAAACAAGAACCTAAAAAACCAACATCCCCAAATCTTTTTAGAATTACAGATGCAATTCTTGAAAAGCGATTTCTAGACGCATGGATTGAGCTTCAAAAAGCTGAAAATATCGGAGTTTCATCGGAAGAAATTGTCGGTATTTTATTTTGGCTGTTTAAATCCGTCAAGGTTGTTTTTGAATCACAGAACCCCAACGGTACCGGAATAAACCCTTTCGTTTTTAATAAAATCAAAAAAAATATCACTTCAAAAAAGTGGCAAAAAAATAGTGTAGATAAATATCTTGTAGAATTATCGCA
>JALSPS010000078.1 GCA_026985835.1 Candidatus Kaiserbacteria bacterium | reverse complement strand
CCTTTTTCAAGAATAGAGATTACCGCTATAAAATAATTTTATCAACAAGCCCCGGCCTTCGGCCGGGGCTTGTTTTTTTATAAATATATGCTAGAAGTTAAATAGGCTTGGTATTGAAAGGAGGATACAAATGACAAGACTGAAAGTACCCGCATGGAAATTATTAAGGGTATCGCGCAAAGGCGAGCGATATCCGGTCCCTGGAGGGTTTTTCTCCAAAAAAGATGCAGAAATGGTAGCAAAAAAAAGAAATGATGGTCGAGGAAAATGGGCGGACAGATTTGTTGTCGTTCCCAGGAAGGGGTATGATGATCTTTTTAAAAGATGAGTCCTAGCTGCCGATATATAATATCGGCAGCTTTTTATATCCAACCTTTTTTTGAGAAAAACTTTGCGACTAAAAATGATATTAAAACAGTAATAAAAATTATCGTGATAAATGATATTGGTCCATCTGAAAATGGAAGCCATGTATTCATTCCAAAAAGTCCAGTCATAATCGTTGGTATCGTAAAAATTATTGTAAGAGCAGTCAGAGTTTTCATTGTTGTGTTTAGTTGGTGCCCTAAAATAACATCATGAGCGGAGCGTATATTTTGCGCTGTTTTTGCT
Organism: Candidatus Kaiserbacteria bacterium; assembly: GCA_026985835.1. Classification (GTDB taxonomy): domain Bacteria; phylum Patescibacteriota; class Minisyncoccia; order Phycocordibacterales; family UBA2100; genus S143-145. The sequence goes on along the minus strand of JALSPS010000078.1, from coordinate 1,377 downwards.
ATATTTCTTGCTGTACCGATACTTTGATTTATATCTTGATTCAAATCCTCTAAAATCTCCATATCTTCTTGCCTTAATGTAAGAGCTTTGTGTTTTATAAGCATTGCGGACAAGGCATTGTATGTTGGCACCATGGCGCTTATATAATCGGCAAGAGTGGTTTCTATTGCAAGTAAGTTTTTTAATTCCGCTTCGGATACTTTTTCCAGTTTGGCAAAATACCTTATCAAATCTTTGCGAATTTTTAAAAGAGATGTATCGTACTCTAGTACTATTGTATCTAAAATTGTTAGCAGAGATTTAACTTTTTGAGTTGTATATAAATGTTTTCTGTTATGAGCAAAATCATCAAGAAAATCAGCTTTCTTATGAGAGATAGTAAAAATATAATTTTCGGATATTGCAATAAGCAAAGGGGCTGTTGAAAGTTCTCCTGTTTTGTGATGTACAGGAAACCTTGTAAAAAGATAAGAAACCCCGTTAAAATATTCAAATCTTGGAACTTCAAAATAGTCCGTTGCATCTTCAAGTATGTCCTCATCCAATCCCATTTTTTGTAAAGTGGATATATCTTCCGGTGTTAAATCGTAAGCAAAAACCCATGTGCCTTTTTTAGGCATGTCCAATTTATTTGTTCTTTTATCTCTTATGCTTTTATATATAAATTTTATCATATAAGGTATTATACCATTCTTTAATAAAATATCTTGTTTCTGTTGCTTTTATATGTATAGTGTAAATAGAAGTTTTAGGAAGGTAGGAGGACCTAGGAATGAAAGAAATTTCCAATTATTTTAAAGTCGGAGTGATATCCATCATAATATTCGCATTTGAAATTCTTGGCGGAATTATGTCTGGTAGTTTGGCATTGCTTGCAGATTCGGGGCATGTCTTGATTGATTTGTTTGCTATCGGCATATCAATTATGTCCGTTTATTTGGTAAACAAACATAAAAAGAATGAGATAAGGAAATATGGTGGATATGTAAACGCCGGGCTTCTTGTGATTATTGCATTCTGGATTTTCGGTGATGCATATATACGCTTGAAATCAGAAATTCATATAGAAAGTCCGGTTATGATTTTTGTCGCGTTTTTGGGTGGTGTCGGAAACTACTTTCAACATTACATAATGGTGCGAAATAAAAATCACAATGTAACTCACAGGATTCTTTCCATCCATGTATTATCAGATCTTTTGCAGAGCATTGGGGTGGTAATTGGTGGTATCATAATTTACACAACTGGTGTTCAGATTATTGATATTATCATCTCAGTGGTAATAGGATCGTTAATGCTATGGTGGGGAGTACGAATTATGTGGCAGTTATATTTGGGACATGAGTTCCATAGTTGCCACGAGCACGAACATCATCA
>JALSPS010000077.1 GCA_026985835.1 Candidatus Kaiserbacteria bacterium | reverse complement strand
TAGTGGATATTTACTAAACCCACACATTTTAAAAAATAAACCAACAAAAAAAATCCCAATAGGTATTGATGAAGATATATTAAAAATAGTAAGAGGAGGAATGAGGATGGCAGTAACAGAAGGTACCCTAAAATCACTAAACTATCCTGATTTGAAGTTGGGTGCAAAAACAGGTACAGCTCAGGTCGGTAAACATAATGAGTATAAAAATTCTTGGGTTGTTGGATTTTGGCCATATGAAAATCCTCGTTTTGGTTTTGTTTTTGTTTTGGAAAAAGCCCCGTCTTCTGCCAGTTATGGCGCGATTCAAGCCGCGCAAAACTTTTTCAGCTGGTTGAGAACTTATGCAAAAGAATATGTAAATGGAAATTATCCGCAAGAACAAAACAAAAATGAAACTTTGGAAAATAAATGATTATAATCCTGAAATAAGTCTGCTTGGAGGACATAATTTTTTTTGGAAGCGTATAAATGAAAATGAATATATTTCTTTTCATAACGAGGGTGGGATATATCTTTATAAAAGCAAAGGATTTTGGAGAGCGGAACTTTTGTACGGTTTTTTAGATATTGAAAATTATTTTCAATTAGATATTGATTACGACGCAATTTTATCCACTCTCTCAAAAGATATTGTTTTTAAAAAACCGGTTAGTGAATTACGAGGATTGAAATTAACATCTCAGCCGTTTTTTGATGTTTTAATTTCTTTTATTATTTCCAGTAATAATAATATAAATAGAATTCGTAAATCGGTTTTGGATATTACAAAAAATTATGGAGCAAAACAAAAAAATAAAATTATAGATATAAATAATTTTCCAGCTCCGGAAAAAATTTCAAATATAACAGCTGAAGAATTAAAAGAAAAAACAGGGGTAGGGTATCGCGCTGGATACCTTACCAATTCGGCAAAATTATTTATTAAAGACAAAGATGATATAATAAACTACAAAGAAGATATTCTTGTTGAAAAACTCAAAGAATTCCCCGGGGTGGGAGATAAGGTTGCGGATTGTGTGGCAATATACAGCGGAAGGGCTCAGACTTTTAGTCCAATGGATAGGTGGGCGACTAAAATCTTATACGATGTATACGATGTGGATTTCAAGAAATATAAAGATGCAAGAAAATGGTGGAAAATGAAATTTGGAAAAAATGCTTCATATGCCGGACAATTTTTATTTGAGTATTATAGAAGAAGGTAAAATTACTGTTATACTGGCATTTTGCCCAGATTTAGGATAAAATGCGGACTATGGCCGATGAAAAACAATATATAACAAAAGAAAAGTTAAACGAACTTACAGAAGAGTTAAAAGAGTTAAAAACAACAAAGCGCGCTCAGGTTGCCGAACAACTTGAGTATGCTCGTTCCCTTGGCGATTTAAAAGAAAATGCGGAATATAAAGAAGCGCGAGATATGCAAGCTACACTTGAGGCTCGCATTGCAACAATTGAAGATATAATTGCCAATGCTGAAATTATAAAAGAGGGGAATACAAATGAGGTTACGCTTGGTTCGTCCGTAACCATTACCAAAGTTGGAGATAAAATAGAATTTGTATATAAGATAGTCGGATCAACAGAGGCGGATATAAAAGAAAGAAAGATTTCTCATCTTTCTCCATTAGGAAGCGCAATGATGGGTAAAAAGAAAGGGCAATTTTTTGAATTTGAAACTCCAAACGGTACTGTAAAATATAAGATTATTGAAATAAATTAATATGCTTTGGGTTGATAAAATAGCCAATGATATAAAAAGGAGACTTTCTGATAGGATTTCTGATGGAAAAGAATTAATTGTAAGAGATGAAAAGACCGCCAGTGGAAGGGTGCATATAGGTTCTATGCGAGGTGTTGCGATACACGGACTTGTCAGCGATGTATTAAACGAGATGGGCATACCTGCAAAATTTTTATATGAAATCAATGATTTTGATCCGATGGACGGATTACCTGTATATTTGGATAAGAAAAAATATGAAAAATATATGGGTATGCCACTTTGTGATGTGCCCGCGCCTGATGATACAGCACAAAATTTTGCTGAGTATTTTGCAAATGAATTTAAAAATGTTATTAAAGAGGCCGGCTTTAATCCGGAGTATTATCGCGCAAGTGAACTTTATCGCTCCGGAAAAATGAATGACCTTATTCGTCTTGCTCTAGAAAATACTGATAAAATAAGGGAGATTTATAAAAAAGTTTCAGGTTCTATAAAACCTGATGACTGGATGCCCTTAAATGTTGTTTGTGAGAAGTGTGGAAGAATAGGAACCACAAAAGTTATTGATTTTGATGGGGAAAAAGTCAGTTATGTTTGCGAATCAAATATGGTTGATTGGGCGCGTGGATGTGGTCATAATGGAAAGGTTAGTCCATTTGATGGAAATGCAAAATTACCATGGAAGGTTGAATGGGCTGCAAAGTTTAAAGCTCTCAATGTTGACATTGAAGGCGCCGGAAAAGATCACTCAACAAAAGGTGGCTCAAGAGATGTCGCATCTGCAATAGCAAAAGAAGTTTTTAATTATCAGGCCCCGTACAACATACCTTATGAATTCTTTTTGGTTGGAGGCGCAAAAATGTCTTCTTCTAAGGGTTCAGGTTCATCCTCTAAAGAAATCAAAGATTTGTTGCCAAGAAAAATTTTCAGATACCTTATGTTTGCGCGCAAACCGATGCAGGCAATAAATTTTGATCCGACCGGCGATACCATACCGACGCTTTTTGATAATTACGATAAAATAGCGGAGGATTATTGGAATAATGTTGAGAGTGATACACTGAGATTATTTGAACTTGTGCACGAAGGCAACCCTCCAAAAGAAAGATATTTTTTACCGAGATTTTCAACAATTGCTTTTTTATCTCAGATGCCACATATAGATTTGGCGAATGAGTTTGCAAAGATAAAAGAGTCAGAATTAAATGATATTGAAATCAATGAACTACGAGAAAGGCTTAAATATGCAAAGCTGTGGCTTGAAAAATATGCTCCAGAATCGTTTATATTTGAAATACAAAAAGATTTACCGGAAGAAGCAAAACATTTTTCAGATGAACAAAAAAGAGCGCTTACTTTGGTGTATGAATTTTTAAAAAATAATAACCCCGACGGACAAGATATGCACACAGAACTTCATAATATAAAAAAGAAAACAGAAATAAACCCAAAAGATTTTTTCTCTGCCATATACATTGCAATACTTGGAAAAGATTCGGGGCCAAAAGCGGGATGGTTTTTAAGTGTTTTGGATAGAGACTTTTTACTAAATCGATTAAAAGAGGTTATTTAACCATTCTTTAGATGAGTGTTTGCCTTGATGTTACTGATAATTAATGCATTTTAACTATATTTTGTAGTTTTATACTATGACAAATTTACCATTAAATCTTTTCAAGGGTTGATTTGGTATTTATTCTGGTTGCCCTATTGCAACAAATTACATAAGTAGCATTGAAATTAAATTTTCAACTGTGGATAACTCTATTTTAAAGTGGGGGATAGTGGTGTATACTTGAAGCCAAGTGGGGCAAAGTGGGAAATGCTCCACTATAAAAGCTTATGTTATTGGGAGAATACATACACACATTGGATGAGAAAAAGAGAATTATCCTTCCCAAAAAATTTAAAGATGAGCTTGGAAAGAAGCTTGTCTTAACAAGGGGATTGGATAAATGTCTTTTCTTATACTCAAAAAAAGAGTGGGAAAATGTTGTTCAAAATTTAAAACAACTCTCATTTACACAAGCAGATACAAGAGGTTTTACAAGATTTATGTTTTCAGGCGCTACGGAAATTGATCTTGACAAATCCGGTAGAATTTTAATTCCCGACAGTTTGAAGCGTTTTGCAGGGCTCAAAGGAAAAGTAGTTTTTGCAGGTGTTTCAGACAGGGTCGAAGTTTGGGACGAGGCGAGATGGAAGAAATATACCGCCAAAGTTGAGAAGCAAGGTGATGAGCTTGCCGAGAAACTTGGTGAGATTGGCGTTCTTTAGGCTTGTTGTATCAAGCCGCTGGAGGATTTTTAGTAAGAATCTTTAATACTTACTCCAAAAAATCGTCATGCGCACTCAACAGACGCAATCCTCCGGCGACTTGGTATCGCAAGATACCAAACACATACCTGTTCTTTTACAAGAAGTAATAAGTGTTTTAAAAATCGGCAAAGATGATATTGTTTTTGATGGAACCTTGGGTGGTGCCGGCCATACTTTTGCTATTTCAAAGCTTTTATCGGATAAAGGAGTTTTAATAGGTACGGATTTAAATTCAAAAGCTCTTAAAATTGCAAAAAAGAGATTGGATGAAGTGGCGCCTAAACTTATATTGGAACATAATAATTTTCAAAATATAAAATCCATTCTTAAAAAGCACAGCATCAAAAACATTGACAAAGCTTTGCTTGATCTGGGTTGGAGTAGTGATCATTTGGATTCTAAAAAAGGGTTTTCTTTTAGAAATAACGAGCCTTTGGATATGAGATTGGGGGATATGGAAAGTGAATTGACTGCAAAAGATATTGTCAATACTTGGAAAGAAGAAACATTGGCGGATATATTTTTTTATTGGGGAAACGAACGCTATGCAAGAAAAATAGCGCAAGAAATAATCAAGGCTCGTCAAACTTCAGAAATACAAACAACATCTGACTTGGTTCAAATAATAAAAAAATCTGTACCGGCTTATTACAAGAAAAAAAGAATTCATTTTGCAACAAAAGTTTTCCAAGCTTTACGCATTGCCGTTAATAGCGAATTAGAGGTTGCAAAAAATGGTATTCGTGAAATTGTTGATGTTTTAAATCCTACAGGAAGGTTGGCAGTAATATCATTTCACTCCGGCGAGGATAGATTGGTTAAAAAACTTTTCAAGGAATTTGAAAAAAACAAGATTGGTAAATCAGTTTTTAAAAAACCAATTACGGCTTCAGAAGAAGAATTAAAAAATAACCCACGCGCGCGAAGCGCAAAACTGAGAGTTTTTGAAAAATATGAATAGAATTAAAAAAAACAAAAAAATACATAATACTGCGGTTTTAGTGAGGGTTTTGCAATACCGTTTGATATTGATTTTTTTCTTTACATTTCTAGCTCTTTTATCATTATATATTTATTTTTTGGCAACTGCCATTTTTTCAACAGTTTCTTATAAACAATACAAAGTTCAAATCGGCGCTTTAAATTCACGGGTTGCAGATTTGGAGACCCAGTTTCTAAAACAAACTGAACAATTAAATATACTCTCAGCAAAAGAGTATGATCTTGTTGTAATTTCAAATAAGAAGTTTGTAAATCGCACAATTCATATTGGTCGCGCAGATTGATTATGATTAAATATCTAAATTTTTTAAAATTTACAAAAGCAAAAACATCTCAAAAAAATATATTTAGAGATAGAACCAGATTTTTATTTTTTATTCTTTTGTTTATTCTCTTGTTAATCTTGTTTAGATTGTACTCAATACAGGTTATTCATAGTGAGGTATATAAGCAAAAAGCTCAAGATCAGTATGTTAGAGAAAGCTCCAGATTTTATGACAGAGGGGAAATATACTTTTTGACAAAAGACGGAAATGAAGTGGTGGCTGCAACTATGAAAGATTGGTATATTTTGGCGCTTGATATAAGAAAAATAAAAAATACAAACAAATTGTATAAGGAATTATCAAAAATTATTTTTATAGATAAGAATCGTTTTGATAGAGCAATAAAAAAGAAGGGAGATCCATATGAGGAGATTGCGAAAGGTTTAACAAAAGAGGAAAAAAATAAAATAGAAAAATTAAAATTGCCTGGTGTATTACTGGTTAAAGAAAGAAAGAGATATTATCCGGCGAATCAACATGCCGCTCAAACAATAGGATTTGTGGGCTTTACAAAAAAATCAGATGAAAAAAAGGGAGTTTATGGTTTGGAAAAGTATTATGAAGATGTTTTGCACAGGAGTGATTCAACTCTTAGAGTAAACTTTTTTGCTCAATTGTTTTCAGATTTAAAGGGGTTCGTTTTTGCTCCAAGTACAAAAAGAGAAGGTGATATCGTTCTTACAATAGAGCCTAACACGCAAATATATTTAGAAGATACAATTGAAAAAATGAGAAAAAAGTGGGAATCAGAGATGACTGCCGGAATTATTATAAATCCAAAAACCGGCGCAATTCTTGCTATGGCGATATCTCCAACTTTTGATTTAAATAATTATAGTAATGCAAATACCAAGTTATTCTCAAACATTTTAATTCAAGATGTTTATGAAATGGGGTCAATAGTAAAGCCGATAACAATGGCATCTGCCATAAATGAAGGTCTTGTAAATGCCAATACTACTTATAATGATCGTGGTTTTGTACGCATAGGGGACAGAACGATATACAATTTTGACAAGAGAGGAAGAGGTCCACGCACAACTATGCAAGATGTTATTTCAGAATCTCTGAATACAGGTGTAGTTTTTGTATTACATAAAATGGGAAAAAAGACATTCAGACGATATTTCAATAAATTTGGTTTAAACGAAGAAACCGGTATAGATATGCCAAATGAACCAATGAATCTCATTTCAAACCTTGATACAAATAGAGATATAGAATATGCAACGGCGACTTTTGGTCAGGGTATAGCGCTTACACCAATTTCTATGACAAGAGCGCTTTGCGCCATAGCTACCGGTGAGTTACCTCAGCCACACTTGGTTTCAAAAATACGCTCAACAAACGGACTGGTAGATAATAGAGATTATTCCGACTTAAAAATAAAAGTTTTAAAAGATGAGACCGTACACGAGATAACAAAAATGTTGGTAAAAGCGGTTGACACAAAACTTCTTGGTGGCTCAATGAAAATTAAAAATTATTCTGTAGCTGCAAAAACCGGAACCGCCCAAATCGCAAAACGCTCCGGAGGATATTATAGTAGAGATGTATTACATACATATTTTGGTTATTTTCCCGCTTATGAACCTAAATTTTTAGTATTCCTAATGAATTTGAAACCTCACGGCGCAAAGTATTCATCACAAACAATATCAAAGTATTTTTTTGATATTGTACATTTTTTAATAGATTACTATGACATACCGCCGGATCGCTAAGGGTTTTGATTAGATTTTTTTGATAGATATACTCTTATAAAACGTTTTGCAACATTTGTTTTCGCATAGTCAAGCCATTTTCTTGTTGGATGCGCTTTTTTATTTGTAATAATTTCAACTATATCTCCATTTTTTAAAGTGGTATCTATTGAGGACATTTTTGAATTTATCTTTGCTCCTGTTATATGATGTCCTATATCTGAATGTATGGCATAGGCAAAATCAATGGGGGTTGAATCAATTGGCAAATCAATAACATCACCCTTGGGAGTAAATACAAAAATTCTGTGAGAAAAAAAATCTGTTTTTATTTCATTTAAAAATTCTTCAGGTTTTTCAGGTGATTCAGTATTTGCGATATGACGAATCCATTCCGGAACAGCATTGTTTGTATATGTGGTTGGCGCGTCTTCTGTTGATTTATAAAATGTACGCATAGGTATAAATTGTTTAACCCATTTGAGAGCGGGACTCTCCTTTCTTTTTTGACTTCCATCATAAGCTTTGTATGAAAGGTGAGAAGCAATACCAAACTGGGCTTCTTGGTGCATATCTTCTGTGCGTATCTGAACCTCTATAACGCCACCTCTACCAGTATGTATTGTGGTATGTATACTGCGATATCCATTTGGTTTTGGAAACGCGATATAATCTTTTATTCGGCCCGGGAGGGGCTTCCACTCTGCATGAATTATTCCCAAAACAGTATAACAATCGGCTACGGTAGGCAATATAATTCTTATTGCCCATATGTCGTGTATTTTTGAAACATCCCAATCTTTTCGTTGAAGTTTTTTATAAAAACTATAAAGCCCCTTAATTCGCACTTCTGTTTTGAAATCTTTTATACCATATTCTGCGAGTTTCTTTTTTATAGATTTGTGAATTTTTTCAAGTGGTTTTGGATCTGTGCCGCCGGCATCTTTGAATATCTTTTTTACTTTTTTGTATTCTTCCGGGTAAGCATATGGAAAAACAGCATCCTCTAATTCTCTTTTTATAATTCCCATACCAAGCCTGTCTGCAACTTGAGCATATATTTCCAGAGTCTCAAGCGCTATCCTTTTTTGTTTGTCCGGACGGACATATTCAAGGGTCCTTGCATTATGAAGCCTGTCCATTAATTTTATAATCATAACGCGGACATCCTTTGATGTTGCTGCAAAAAGTTTTCTTAAACTTTCAGAATGTCTTTTTAATCCCTGATATCTCACCGTTCCGAGTTTTGTTACACCCTCAACAAGAGTTAAAATATCCTCATTGAATTCATTTTTTATAGTTTCTTCAGTAACACCGCAATCTTCAATGGTATCGTGCAAAAGCGCTGCGCAAATCATATTTGCAGACATGCCGAGTTTTGCAAGATATTTCGCGACTGTAAACGGGTGTATAAAATATGGTTCCCCGGAAAACCTTTTTTGTCCGGAATGAGCTTCTTTTGCAAATTCATAAGCTTTTTTTACAAGCTCCAAATCTTCCTTTGGAGGCGAGTGTAACAAGTCTAAAATTTCTTTTACATCTCCAATTTTTTGCATAAGATTATTCTACATTTATTCTTTCTTATTGCAATTAATTTCCAATAAATTGATTGGGGGGTTGACAAATTATCTAGAGTATGTATTAATATCTCTAAGCTTGT